>DEAP01000095.1 GCA_002348225.1 Dehalococcoidia bacterium UBA2979 | reverse complement strand
TTTTTCTACCCTCAGGGGAGTTGAGGCTACTGACCAAGCCGACTTCCAGGAGTTCGCCCACCGCTCTGTACACCGTAGACAACGCCAAGTCTCCATCAGCCAACTCTACAATGTCATCAATATGGAGCGGTTGTGCCTGAGCCTCAAGCACCTTCAAGAGTGCCACACGGGGGCGAGTTGCAGCTAGTCCATTCTGCCTCAGCTGCATTTTTTGGGAGGAAGTAACATCGACCATTGCTATATTTTACCTTTGATCCGTTACGAGGCCTACGCGGGCTCGGCGATAAATACGGGAATGACCCGATCAGTTTTTTCTTGATAATCGTGATACGGGGGATAGGCTTGAACCGCAATCTCCCAGAGCCGGTTTTTCTCGGTCTCATCAGTTACTTCTCGAACGGTCATTGTCTGAACTTTATCGATATCTCTGATCTCAACCTTCGGATCGGCTTTGAGGTTGTAATACCAAACCGGATGCTTCGGTGCGCCACCCCAAGAGGCAACCAACACATAGTTTTCGCCGTCTACGACGCGCATCAGTGGCGTTTTGCGGACAGCACCTGATTTATTACCCATGTTTGTGACGATAATACAAGGTAGGCCGGTGTCTCTTAGTGTTGTACCCTCTGCGCCATTGGTTCTTTCGTACAGTTCTACTTGTTCTGCAACCCAGGAAATAGGATTGGGAATATATTCACTCATTCAGGTCCTCCGTGATTCTCTCTCGTGTGATGATAATGGTTTTACGAGAATCACGAGCCTAGTGTGCGCTATCAAGTCCTAAACCAGAGCCTTCGGGCAGGTAAACTCGCCCATCCTTTAAAGGGGGAAGTGCCATTCTTCCTGCAAACTCTCCTTGGATCCACGGGACCTCCATCCATGCGGTCATTGGCGAAGACATTGCCCAATGTATGGAGGCATATAAGGACGGGCCGATTCGGAAGTTATGCGGAGATAATGCCACGTTATAGAGTTCTACAAGAGGATTGATTCGTTTTGCTGCAGTCAGACCACCGATTTTTGTAATTTCTGGTTGGAGGTAAGTCACAGCATCTGAGGTCAATAGTTTATTGAAGTCACTAACGGTATATTCGTTTTCTCCTGCAGCGATCGGCAAGCCTGTTTCTACGGCTACCTTCTTGATGGTGGCATGATCTCGCATCGGACGGATTGGTTCTTCAAACCAGGTAATTCCCCTAGTTCTTATATCTAATCCAAAAGCTGTAGCCTCCTGTAAATTGAAATGTCCATTGACATCCACCATGATCTCTAATTCATCCCCGAAAGTGTCTCTGAGGACATGAACGTATGTGGCTTCAACCTCGTGGAGTTTCACAGCAGTGATGCCGTGCTCCATTGCCCTCTGTGTTTCGGCAACAACAGTGTCGGTATCTCTTAGTGGGGGGAGGCTGGCATATGCCTGGATCGACTCATGAACTTGTCCACCAAGTATCTGTACCACAGGAATACCTAGTTGTTTTGCGAGAAGATCCCATAATGCGATGTCGACACCAGACATGCCCATCAGAAATATACCTTGGTCGGCATATCTGTATCCGAAATCCCACAGATCAAACCAGTGCCTCTCGATCTCTCCGGATTTCTTTCCAAGTAATCTGGGAGTGATGAGATTTTCGATGGTACTTGCTATCGGGAGAGCACTTCTTCCAGGCATGTCACGGTCAGGGATTCCCCACCATGCCTCTCCCTGACCTGTTGTACCATCACTTGCTCGGATGGTCACAAAAACTTGTGCCAAAGGGTTGCCAGATTCTACCGTCACCTCGATATTTTCTATCGTAGTCATAAATCACCTCTGACTTTCCATATGTTCAAGGATTAGCTCTGCCACTTTTGAAGGCTGTTCTTGCTGAACCCAGTGGCCGGCACCCGGTATTAAATAAGTCCCACGGAAGTCACTGCATGCCCGTGATTCCATTAGTTCAAGACTACCTGGTCTTTGGAAAGCACCCCAATCACTCTCTCCGGCAATAAAAATGGTAGGGACGTCTATTTTTTTCCCCGCGAAAGCCTGCATAACCCGTTGATTGGGGCCGTAAGATCCAGATCTGTACCACTGCAGTCCGCCCTGGAATCCGGTGCGTCCATACTCAACGGTGTAAACATTCAGTTCCTCTTCCGTTAGCCACGAGCAGGAGTTGATTTCTGTCTGGCTAGGTGCCTCTTTTGAGACGGCTTGAGCCATCGTGTCATCCGAGTCCATAATGTAGTAGGTGGGCATTTTTGCCGCTTCCTCGGCAGACCAGTCAGCTAGTGGATAAGGTTTGTTATTTTTCCAATCAGCACTCTTGTAATGATAGTAGGAACGAAGGAACATACTGAGTCCCTGCGGGGCATCCAGCATGTCCTGATTTGCCTCGGGAGTACCGTAGTACTGGTGATAATGCTTTCTCGGCCGGTCCAACTGTGCCATAGCTGAATATATGTCATAGCTGCTGGCTGGCTGGCTCTCTTGTAACGCTGGCATGCCAGCAAAGGGGGCACTCATAAGTACGAGCGATCGGAACTTGTCAGGCCGGATGGTAGACGCCCATCCAGCCACCGGTGATCCGAAGTCGTGCCCAACGACAGCACTTACATAATCTTTTCCCAGGGAGTCAAGTAATTCAACACAGTCCGCTACCAAATTGAGCATTGAGAAAGGTTCAAGAGGGTCGTCATATCGATCGCTCCAGCCGGTTGTTTGCCCATACCCTCGCATGTCAGGAGCAACGACATGGAATCCAGCTTCTGTAAGTGGTCGGAACAATTTGCGCCAGCTGTAGGCGATCTCTGGGAAGCCATGTAGGAGCAATATCGTAGGATTCTCAGGATTTTCATATCCTGATTCCAGTATATGGATATCTAGTCCATTCACTCCGGTGATGATTCGCGACCGCGTATTGGATTCCATATTTGCCGACCAGAATTCAGTATCCAGTTGCATTTTGCCTCCCTTAAATACTTGGCTTGTCGCGGCGCTATTTCTTCGCCAGTTCATACACACTGAAGTGTTCTACGGTAGCGACTTTTCTGCCGGAGTCAGATCGGATCTCGGTAAGGAGTTCCAAAAGTTTGTTCCCATTCCGTTCCGTGAAGCTAGTGATGAGACCCCGGGTAACAGAGGCTTCGCCTGCAAATAAAGGTGAGTGATGCCAGATTTTACCTTGGTAGTGGATAGTCGTGGATAATCCAAAATATTCATAGATCAGATATATAGGATTGCCCCATTGGCTTATCGGCACAACTGGCTTTCCGTCGATTTCAGTAGGGAAACCAGTGACAGAAGTGATTCCTGTAAATTCTGAGGCGTCATGCTCTCGCACTACTTCCATCATTTCGCCGACCAGGGCCTGGCTACCCAGCGGTTCTTCGAGCTGCTCTCTGACTTCTTTATCAGGGAAGTCCGGCGGCGGCGCAGTCTGAACAAAAGAACCCGAACACCTTGTGTCGTCTGTATTGTCCCCAAATAACTGAAATGTCCGATTATCTCCGTCGAGTTTGACGACAACTTTTTCGTCACTGTAAACGGGTTTTCGGAATTTCATTTCAACGTAACCCGATTCCAACCACCCAATACCTTGGTCGATTAGTCCTGCGCAGACGTGCTCGTATAGAGCAATTCCAGGAACAAATCCGCTTTGGAATCCCAGTGACTTAGCTTTTTCATCATCATGTATGCCGTTAGGACTGATGTTACGTGGGGTCGTTTCCCACTGCGTTGTTTTGATGTCTATTAGATTCATGACAACAGCTTAGTGCAACGGCACTTAGAAATGAACAAATATGTTTAAATGTGGATTCATAGAATAATTTACAAGGAGGTTTACAGTGCGACTAGGTCTATTTATTGGTGCTGTCCCAACGGGTCTCACTTTGACCGAGCAAGTAAAGCAAATAATTGAGGCGGAAAAGTCGGGCCTTGATAGCTTTTGGTTAGCTCAAACGGGTGAAAGTGACGTACTCACGACTATAGCTCTCGCTGGAGGAGAAACGGACAGAATTGAGTTGGGTACCGGTGTCATTCCAACCTACACCCGTCATCCAAATGTTTTGGCACAACAGGCTGTGACGGTAAATTCAGCCGTTGGGGGTAGGTTACTCCTTGGTATTGGCCCGTCCCACAAGCCAAATACGGAAGGCCTTGGACTCCGGTACGAACGACCAGCTCAACATATTCGTGAGTACGTGCAAATCCTTCGGTCACTCACCGTTGAGGGTGAAGTGGATTTTCGAGGCGAATACTACACGGGCCTCACTACTAGATTTAACCTTGAAGGCTCTACTCCGTTTCCGATTCTTGTGTCTGCACTTGCTCCACGAATGCTCCAAATCGCTGGCGAGCTTGCTGACGGTACCGTCACTTGGATGGCCGGCGTCACAGCCCTACGTAATTATCTAATTCCGGAGATTCGTCGGGCCGCATCCGAAGTGGGTAGGAGCGATCCAAGAGTGGTTGTAGGAGTTCCGGTAGCGGTAGTTGATGACCAAGAAGAGGGTCGTTCGGTTGCGAGTGAGGTGTTCAGTGTGTACGGGAAGCTTGACAATTATCGGCGGATATTGGATCGGGGTGAGGTTGAAGGTCCCGCATCAGTTGCGATTACGGGGGACGAAAATTCAGTGGCGAGTCAGATCGAGGAATATGCTTCTATTGGTGTGACAGATTTAGTGGCTATGCCTTACCCAGTGGGTGCAAATAAAGAAACTTCTTTAAGTCGTACAAGGGATTTACTAGTGAATATTGCCTCGGCCTAGCCAATATTGCCCGCATTATCTAAATAGATTCCTTTAAGGTTTTGGCTAGACTTTTTGTGAAGCCCACGGTGGCAGCGATGTCATCGAGATCCGCCTCACGAATTGCTTTAACGCTACCAAATTTTTGTAGCAGAGCCTTCTTCTTTTTTGGTCCGACTCCGGGAACTGAATCGAGCGCTGATTTGATGGAGTTTTTTCTCCTTAATTTTCGGTGGTAAGTAATCGCAAATCTGTGAGCTTCATCTCGAATACGTTGAACTAAGTAAAGAGCCTCTGAATCCCGCGGAAGTATTATTGGTTCAGTGAAGTCTTTAACAAATAACTCCTCTTCCCGTTTTGCTAGGCCGCATAGTGGGATGTCAGGTTGTCCCATATCCCGAAGGACGTCTATAGCTACTGAGAGCTGCCCCTTGCCACCATCAATGATTACAAGATCAGGTATCTCGTCCCAGGCAGAACCTGAGTCGGAATTCGGCTTAGCACTCTGATCTTGTTCGAGACCTTTTTTCAGATGCCTAAAACGTCGGTTAAGTACTTCCCTCATCGAGGCAAAGTCGTCCTGTCCTATAACCGTCTTGATTTTGAACCTTCGATATTCGGATGTGCGGGGTTCACCGTCCTTGAAAACCACCATTGATGCGACAGTATCGGCACCCTGATTTGTAGAAATGTCATAGCATTCGATACGCTTAGGGATGTCGGTCAGACCCAATTCATCTTGTAACAGGGAAAGTGCGGATTTAGTTTTATCTTGGTTTACGATCCACCGTGCATGATGCATTTTCAGAGCTTCAGAGGCGTTTTTTATGGTCGTATCAATTAGCGCACGTTTTTCCCCTCGCTGAGGAACCTGGATACGGACGCGAGCGCCTCTCTGCTCGCTAAGCATTTCCTCCAGTTGTGCGTGCTGGTCACTTGAATGGCTGGTGAGGACCAATTTCGGAATATAAGTTGCTGACTCATAGTACTGACTGAGAAATGCCTGCATGATTTCTCCATCATTGCTGTCAGAGATGCCTTCAACAATGAATGAGTCGGTATCCGCGACCACTGTACCCCGAACAAAAAATGCCTGTATACAGGCTTCGCTAGATTCTTTGACCATCGCAAATACATCAGCATCCATAGGCTGAGCCGTTGCCATCTGTTGGAGTTCAGTAACTTTTGCAATTGCCAGCAATTGATCTCGAAAATTTGCAGCTCGCTCATATTCCTGATTTGTCGATGCCACGGTCATTTCATCTTCAAGATGTCGCTTAACCTCATCTGATTTTCCATCTAGGAAGAGGATGGTGTTGTCAATAACACCTCGGTATTCATCTGCTGTACAGTATGCGGTGCAGGGTGCGAGACATCTTTTGATGAAGTAGTCCAGACACGGACGCGCGTCGGTGCCAGTAATTTCTTTACTACATGAGCGCCAGGGGAATAGACGGTTGGTTATATCAAGGGCATGTCTTACAGACCCAGCGGAGGCATATGGTCCGAAATATCGAGCTCCGTCGTCATCGACCTTACGAGCAATTTGTACCCGTGGCCAGGCAGACTTCACGTCAATTTTTAGATATGGATAGTGCTTGTCGTCTTTGAGTCTGACGTTATAGCGCGGTTGATGTCTCTTGACTAGCGTGGCTTCCAAATGCAACGCTTCAGCCTCAGTCTTTGTGACGACATGTTCCAAACGCTGGATTTCCGCTGCTAATGCTCGAACCTTTGGCTCCATAGAACGGCCAGAGCCGAAATATGATCGAACTCGGGTGCGGAGCTTAAGTGCTTTGCCGATATAAATAATGTCCTCGTTGGCATCACGCATGAGATAAACCCCGGGTGATTCGGGTAATGCGCGGACCTGATGCATCATTCGTTGTTTACTAGGCATATTAGAATTTTAGGGGTCTACGGGAGGATGGTGACAAAATGAAGGTAGGATTTATCGGCCTTGGAAATATGGGGTCACATATGGCCCGCCATATAATTCAGGCCGGCTACGAGGTAATGGTGCATGATCTGTCGGAAACTGCCGCTGAATCTCATCTGGAGCTAGGCGCTGATTGGGGGGGTACACCCGCAGAGGTTGCCATGTTCGCTGATGTAGTATTCACGTCCTTACCAGGGCCAAAGGAAGTGGAAGTGGTGGCTCTAGGTGATTCGGGAATAGTTGAAGGCGCTCATGATGATCTCATCTACGTCGATCTATCGACGAATTCCCCAGTGTCAGTAAAGAAAATCCACCAACGATTTACCGATCTCCAAGTAGACATGCTGGACGCGCCTGTCAGTGGAGGAATTCCAGGCGCAGAAGAAGGATCGCTAGCAGTGTTAATAGGCGGCGATGAGTCAACATTCATGAAGATCCGAGACTTGATGAGCACGTTTGGAGATCCAGATCGATTACTTTATATTGGACCTTCGGGCTCAGGTAATATCGCAAAACTTTCGCATAATCTTGTTTCCATTACGAGTGGAATGGTGCTCGCTGAAGCAATGAGTCTTGGCGTAAAAGCAGGAGTAGACCCAGCCACTCTGATGAAAGCCATACAAGGTGGGGCATTTGGTAGAGGAGGCTCAATTCACAACGGCGTTCCAAATATCGTGCTACCGGGTAAATTTGAGGAGGCTCAATTTGCACTTGAACTTGCTCGCAAGGACCTCCGACTGGCACTCGACTTAGCCAGAGAAGTTGACGTTCCCGCGAAATTTTGTGCGGCAGCAGAACAGGAAGCTACCGAGGGTATCAACCATGGGTTTGGACAATTAGATCAGACCGCATCTTTCCTTATTCAGGAGAAGCGAACCGGAGTTAGCGTCAGAGGCAGTGAACTTTTCTGACAGAATGCGCGTACACGCCGTATTAAGATTCGCGCCACAAGCGTGAGCATTAAATCCGAATTGCGTGTACCATCCTCACACTAGTAAAAAACGTAGCTGGCGGCTGCTTAAATTAGTTCATTTTAGGAATCTTAGGAAGGATTACGAATCATGGGTGAGCTCACCGGAGAACAAATTATTGCGAAGGCACTCAAGACGCAAGGCGTCGAACACGGCTTTGGAGTGGTAGGGATACCGGTTTCCGGTATTGCTGGAGCCATGATGAAAGAGGGTATGACGTATCACGGAATGCGTCACGAGATGCCGGCTACATATGCCGCCCAAGCGGTCTCATATTTGAGTGGAAATGTAGGAGTAGCCCTTGCCGTATCTGGACCTGGAGTACTAAATGCTGCTGGTGCATATGCGAATGCATGGTCAAATCGATGGCCAATGCTCCTGCTAGGTGGGTCTTATGAGCGATCTGGACACTTGCAGGGGTTTTTCCAGGAAACGGATCAGCTAACCGCTATGCGTCCATACTCAAAATTTGCTGAGCGTGTTGAAGATCCGTACAGACTGCCGATATACATTGCTGAAGCGATCAAGAAGGCAACGCATGGTACTCCTGGACCGGCCTACCTTGACCTCCCCGGTGATGTTATCCAAAATAGCTGGGACGAAGATAAAGTAATTTGGGCACCCAAGGTACTCAGCCCGAGGAAAACATTATCTGATCCGACCGATGTTGAGTCTGCAATTGAGGCACTGAAGACAGCCGAGCAGCCGTTGGTCATTTTCGGTAAGGGAGTCAACAATGCCGACGCCGCCGACGAGATGCGAGAGTTTGTAGAAAGAACAGGTATACCGTATCTTGCCATGCCTATGGCCAAGGGAATTATCCCTGATGATCATCCACAGTCTGCCGCTGCTGGACGTTCCTTCGTGCTTCAGAATGCCGATTTGGTTGTATTGGTAGGTGCCCGACTTAACTGGATGTTGCACTTCGGTCTTCCTCCACGATTCAGAGAAGATGTGCGAGTGATCCAATTAGATTTCAACCCTGAAGAAATCGGAGTAAATGTTGCTACTGAGGTGGCTCTGATTGGTGATGCCAAACTCACATTAGGTCAGATGATCGATGTGTTGGATAGAGATCAGTGGCAATTCCCGCAGGACTCTGAGTGGCTGAATGAAGTGGGTGCGAAAGTCAGAGAAAACTCTGAGACTGTTGAAGAAATGAAACAGGAAGAGACTTCGCCACTTGGATATTACAGAGCACTGCGTTCTATTGACGAACGATTACCGGATGACATTGTTTTCGTATCTGAAGGTGCTAGCACTATGGATATTTCACGTACGGTCGTCAACCAGATGCAGCCACGAACTCGTTTAGATGCATCTTCGTATGGATCCATGGGTCTCGGGCATGGATTTGCGATTGCCGCGGCGGTACAGTCAGGTAAACGAGTAATTTGTCTTCAAGGTGATGCAGCATTTGGGTTTGCTGGAACGGAATGCGAAGTGGCAGTGCGCCATAATCTTCCTATTACTTGGATTGTATTTAACAATGGTGGGATTGGTGGTCATGACCCCGAAATGTATTCGGATGCTGATTCAGGTTTCCTTCCACAAGGCGCGATGAACTTCAATGCTCGCTACGATGTGATGATGGAGGGTCTTGGAGGAGTTGGTTATAACGCCAACAATTCGGAAGAACTCGATGCTCATATTGAAGCCGCACTAAAGTTGGACGGACCATCGTTGATTAATGTGCCGTTGGCGCCTGATGCTAAGCGCAAGCCGCAGAAATTTGCGTGGTTAACCCGAACATAAAATTGAAGTAGAGGTAATTTTTCAACCTTTTGAGGGACGAAAAGTGAGGTAAAAATGGTCGAGCTTAAAGACGATGCAGTACAGGCAGCATTCCGTGAGACTGTGAGGTCATTCATAGACACTAACAGTCCTAAGAACAAAACCGATGGCGAGGCTGATCCGGAAGAGTCTGGTTGGTCAAAAGAGGCGAGAGCAAAAACCAAGGATTGGCGTTCTGCTCTGATTGAAAACGGATGGATCGCACCGGCTTGGCCTAAAGAGTATGGCGGCGCCGGACTGTCAATCAACGAACAATTTATTCTCAATGAAGAGCTAGCCGAAAATGGTCTCAGCAATGAGGGCGGCTTTGGTGTGATGATGCTTGGTCCGACACTGATGATTCATGGCTCGGAGGAACAAAAAGCAGAGCATCTCCCGAAAATATTGAAGGGGGATGTCATTTGGTGTCAGGGATGGTCTGAACCGGGCTCAGGTTCTGATTTAGCGTCGCTTCAAACCCGAGCGGTACGTGACGGGGATGAATATGTTCTGAACGGGCAAAAAATATGGACGACAGGCGCGCAGCATGCAAATTGGATGTACATGCTTGCACGGACCGATGCGGATGCACCAAAGCATAGAGGAATTTCAATGCTAATGTTTCCGATGGAATCTAACGGTGTTTCTGTTAGACCCTTGGTAAATATGGCTGACTTTAAAGGATTCAACGAAGTATTTTTCGAAGATGTCCGTGTGCCAGTTGAGAATCGACTAGGAGAAGAGAACCGAGGCTGGTATGTCGGGATGACTTTGACCGACTACGAGCGGTCAGGTATTGGAAACTCCGTCGGGACGCAGAGAAGACTTGAGGGGCTGCTCAAGGCTGCCCGCACGACTGATTCGAATCAAACAGTCATGAATAGCTCCACAACATGGCGACTAAGCTATGCTGATCGCTGGGTGGAAGCTGATATCGCTCGACTGTTTTCGTATAATAACAACACGATTCAGGTTCGCAATATGGTGCCTAATCATGAGGCATCCATGTCTAAATTATTCACGACTGAGTTGAGTCAGAAAATCGCAGCTACAACTATCAAACTGTTCGGCCTATATGGGACACTATGGGATTACGATCGTGCAGAGGCACTGAAGGGGAGAGCCGCTGGCGGCTACCTTAGTGCTGTTAGTGCGACGATTGCTGGTGGGACTAGTGAGATCCAGCGTAATATTATTGCGACTCGGGGCCTCGGACTTCCACGCGGTTAACATATTTGCCGTACTGGTGAGGAGGCATTTGTGCCCTATCGCTCGATGCCGAAATTTGATACTGGTCTAGTCGAACTAGGTGATGGTATTTATGCCTATCTCCAGTGGGATGGTGGATGGGGTGTGAGTAACGCTGGATTTGTCGACAGTGACGATGATGGCCTTTTGGTGATAGACGCTCTTATGGCTCCGTCAATGACCCAAGAATTTGTTAGAGCAATGCGCACCGTTTCTTCTCGGCCCTTTAGTAAATTGATTAATACTCATTCACATGCAGATCACACAAACGGTAACCAATTCATTGAAGGCGCAGAGATTATTGCTCATCAGAACTGCCGGAATGAGATGTTAGATGCCGAAATTCTGGCTCGGGATGCGGCCGTGAAGTCACCTCCAAGGGGCGACAAACCTGCCTGGATACGTGATGATTGGTGGGAGGAACTGGCTGTAGTGCAACCCTCTCTTCCGGCTGTCAC
>DEAP01000103.1 GCA_002348225.1 Dehalococcoidia bacterium UBA2979 | reverse complement strand
GACTGGTCATGCATTCTCATCTGATACTGAATGGCAACGGGAACTCGAGTCAGCTTTTCCATATGAAGAAACAGAAGACCAAATCGAAGCGATCGCAGCCGTCAAGCGCGATATGGAAGCTGCTCGCCCAATGGATCGGCTAATCTGCGGCGACGTAGGATTTGGAAAAACCGAGATCGCAATGCGTGCTGCATTTAAGGCAGTAATGGATGGATTCCAGGTTGTGATTTTATGCCCGACTACCGTCCTAGCACAGCAGCACTACGATTCTTTTCGAGAGCGAATGGCCGGTTTCCCTATCAAAATTGAAATGCTGTCTGGCTTCAGAACAGGAGCGGATGCAGCTGCGGTTGCTCGTAAAGTGTCAGATGGTGAGATAGATATCGTTATCGGTACACATCGTGTTTTGGAGTATCGTGAGTCCAAAGCCGTGCTGAAAACTGGTACCAGTGTAGCTTTGCCTGCGTCAGACCAATTATCGGAAATTACAGTTAGCCCTGAGAGATCAGGGCTCGACTTTAAGAATCTGGGACTCGCCATCATTGACGAAGAACAGCGCTTTGGAGTTGGTCACAAAGATCGCTTGAAAGAGATGAGATTTGAGGTAGATGTGCTGACCCTTTCAGCAACACCTATCCCACGGACACTACACATGGCTCTCTCTGGGATAAGGGATATGTCTCGGATTGAATCTGCACCGGCCGGTAGGCAAGCAATAGAGACATATGTGTTGGAGTGGGACGAAGACGTTGTGAAAACATCGATCGAGAGGGAGCTTGCCCGAGGAGGGCAAGTATACGTGGTGCATAACCGTGTTAAGACAATTGATGAATTTACCGAGTCACTTCGGAGACTTGTCCCTCACGCGAAAATTCTCGTAGGGCATGGTCAGATGCCGAAGTGGCACTTGGAATCAGTGATGCGTAATTTTGTAGAAGGTGAGGCAGATGTCCTGGTCAGTACGACGATTATCGAGTCTGGCCTAGATATCCCTAATGTGAACACTATCTTGATAGACAGAGCACAGTCTCTCGGTTTATCACAGTTATATCAGCTAAGAGGAAGGGTCGGACGATCACACCTTCAGGCCTATGCCTACCTATTTCATTATGGTTCAATGAATGATCTGCAGCAACAACGTTTGAGCGCGATTTTTGAGTCTTCTGAACTAGGTTCGGGTTTGATGGTGGCTCAACGTGATCTTGAATTAAGAGGAGCCGGCAATCTGCTCGGGAGTCAGCAGAGTGGCCATATAGCGGCTGTTGGTCTAGATCTCTACATGGAAATGCTCGCCGAGGCCGTGGAGCGTTTGAAGCATGAATTGGATGGCGGTGCAATGGAACTGCAGCAACTGCGACTCCGCCAGGAAAAACTTAGACGAATTACGGTAGAAGTTAACTGGAGCGGAGAAATTCCGGAGGCCTATGTAGATGATTTAGAGGCCCGGTTAGGACTGTATATGAGAATTTCTATGGTCTCAACGCTGACATCCATCGTGGAACTTGAAGATGAGATTGCAGACCGTTACGGTCCTATTCCTAGAGAGCTTTTTGAACTGTTTTCGATAGTCAAGCTGCGAATCTTAGCAGGCTCAGCCCACCTGACCGCTGTGCAACACCATGGCAACAAGATAGTATTCGTGGCTGAAAAGAGTGATCCCTTTCAGGCCAGAAACCTACCTCCGATGCTCCCACGGAGCGCTCGTGTTGGGCACTTGCAACTGGAGGTTGAAGAAATAGATCTCGATAATGGGTCACCTGAAGCCGTGCAGGCTTTTGTTAGGGAATTGGCATTGTCAAAAGGGGTGTAATTGAATTGATCGCCAGACATATCAATACTCTCTTACTTGATTTTGATAAGACTATTGGTTTTATGAAGACTCCTCATTTGGAAATGTATTGTGAAATTGCCATTGGTACGGGACTAGAGATCGATGCCGACTACTTGTTATCTCGGCTTAAGGCATCCCCACTGGGAGACGCTTGGGCAGAGTGGCGTACTTCGGAAGGTGTGACTCATAGAGAAGAGTCCAAAGATGAAGAATCTTATCGAATACTGAGGGCTTCCATCGCTGAGAAACGAATACGAGCCGCAGTTGTAGAACACCTAGACGGCGGTGTTACGGAAATTATTCGTGAGGCAGGTATGAAGATAGCAATTGCGGAGTCCGAGCCTAGTCGGTACGCGATTTATGACGAGGTACGTGAGTTCCTCATTCAAGTTAAATCAGAAAATATATCAGTTGCACTAGTGTCCAATCATGACTGGAATCTTTCTCAAATTACGGATGGCCTCGGTCTATCGCCATATCTCGATGCGGTGGTCACCAGTGCACGAGTCGGGGTTCGTAAGCCGCATCAAGAAATGTTTCTCCACGCTATGCGAGTATTAGCAGCTACCCCAGAATCGTCTTTGATGGTAGGTGATTCGCTCGAAGATGACGTCCATGGTGCTAACGCGGTTGGTATTTCATCTGTATTAATTGATCGGAATGGTGCACAAGATTCAGATATTGGAAATCGTAAGATTGAAAGTCTGATTGACCTGTGGGGTGAGGCTTAGGACGAATGCAAACAGTAAAACTACAGCCCGTATCAGTGAGTGATATAGACACATTTTTTGGACACTATGAAGCCTATGCTCATGAATTGTCTGTATTTGGGCAGACAGCGACACAACATGAATTAGAACTCTATCGCACGGCTGTGTTGGAAGAAGCGCAATATCCTCCGGAGCGGGAATTATTCTGGGTCGAAACTGACGCGGTCCGTGCAGGTTTCGTAATAACTAGGTGTTTTCCTGATTGGCCCGATGAGACAATCCTAAAGGGTTCTATCAGCGAATTTTGTATTTTTAATGATTTCAGACGGATGGGCTTTGGCTCTGCGGCAGTTGATGAATTACTTAAGCTGTTTGCTGATCGAGAGGTAAGAGAGGTGGAAGCAGATATTTTGAACGGAAACCAACCTGCTATTGAGTTTTGGCACAAAATGGGGTTCTCCATCCGCTTTCTTGGCACATCACGACCGATCTAACAGCATATTGATGTAGTCTGTTGTCTGTTAAAGCTCTGGAGGTAATTTGATGGCTAATCCAATTTTTGATGTGCACTGCCATTTTCCGCGTAATTGGCAAGACCCGGATTCACAGGATAATGCGAAGGCCATCGACGAGCGAGCTGACGCTTTGAGAGCGGCTGGAGTAGTTAAGGCGAGCTTATTGGCTGGTGGACGTTTTGGTCTCAGCTATGAAGAATCACTGGACTATGCGCGACGTCATGAGGATTTTTTTCTGCCATCAGCAGTAGTTGATCCAGAAGATATTGACGGTCGGGCAGTTCAGCAGCTGTTCGAGATGGGTTACGTTGGTCTAAAAATGATCGGCGTGAAGAGGGCATACGACGACCTGAAATATTTTTCCGTGTATGAGATGGCCGAGCGACTAGGGATGCCGATTCTACTTCATATGGGGGTCATTGGTGGTCCAATTGATTACGCGATTACTCATCCGCGCCGAGACAAAGATGCGGCAAAAACCTATCTCGCTTCACAAGAGCGACGGATAAAGGAGCAGATACTAAGTTTTGGTAGAAATGCATCTGCTACACGTATGCGTCCATTCCATATGGATACTATTGCTAATAATTTCCCGGATCTCCGATTAATTGGTGCTCATCTCGGTGGGACGGGTAATTATGATGAGTCTGCTTCTGTTGCACGCTGGCGTCCAAATGTGTTTTTTGATATGTCTGGTGGCGACACCATTGAGCGGCATGCAGTTGAACGTCGACTGATAGGTTACGAAATCGGGGTTGAAAAATTGGTATGGGGGTCTGATTGTGGGAATGATGAGATCTCCTCCCACGTTGATAATTTGGAAGAGATTTTCACAAAGGTTGGTCTCACAGATGATGAAGCTCATCGAATTCGCTGGTCTAATGCGGCTGAGATATTTGGCCTAGAAGAACCGGTGCTTGCTCATTAATAGCGCTGTGTGGCGCGGGGAATAGTATCTTGATTTCTCATCGTTCGGAAAAAGTCAGCCAAGATAGCTTAGCTGTTAGCTTCATTATTGGTTTTATTTGTTCAGTAACTTTCCACTTTGTTATTCCTACCGAACCTCTGTTTGAGTGGATTGTGATAGCTAACGGTCTATTGATAATTATTTCTCTTGGCTCAGTTCAGAGATGGGGATGGTCAGTCGGAGAAACAGACCGACTCAATATTCAGTACCTTTCGGTGTCACCTCTATTTTTGTTTGTAGCCCTCATAGTTGTTAGACAGGTGATACTGCCGGATGTGAATTCAGCATCTTTTGCCCTATTGTCGGGAAGTTTTGTGGGGCTATCGGTCTGGGCGACTATGTCACTTTATCGGTACTCAGCGAGTGAGCAATGGTTCCCGGCCGTTGTAGGTAAAATTTCTGTCCATGTAGCCCTGTTTTGTCTCTTGCAATTTATCTTTGGAACTATAAATGAGAATATATTCCGTGCGATGTTGGTTGGCGCAGTCACCTATTGCCTCACCGAAATATACTTCCGGCAACTGGGTCAGCGTTCCGATTGGCGATATAGCGGAGTACTGACTGGGACCGTCGCAGCGCAGTTGTCATTGCTCAGTTATTTTCTGCCTTTTTCGAATTCCGATACCGGAGTACTTACCTTTTCCGCGATATATCTCGTCATTACGTTATTTGAGAATTTGGAGAACAAAAATCAGCGAGTGAATATCCTTTTTGCGCAAGTAGTCGGCGTTGCGTTACTTGCTACTTGGAGCTTGAGCTAGTTTTCATTCATCACTGGTGATAGCATTTGCATTCAACTTTTCGGGGAGTGGCGCAGTCTGGCAGCGCGCCAGTCTGGGGGACTGGAGGTCCCGGGTTCAAATCCCGGCTCCCCGACCACAGAGTTCGATGGTTTACCTTGATTGGATTCTGACATCTCAATAGAAAACTGGTCAACGCTCACCTTAGTGCTGGTTTTAGGTGCCATGACTCCTGGACCTTCTTTGGTTTTGGTCGTTCGGAATACTATTTTCGGAGGTCGATGGTACGGAATAATAACTGGAATTGGTCACGGGATCGGTTTCAGTATTTATGCTTTTGCGGCAGCAACAGGCATCGCTGTGGTGGTGGGTAATTATCCCGAAATTACTGGCATGCTCCACATCACTGGGTTTGTTGTCCTTTTGTATTTAGCGATAAATTTCTTGCGTGTTTCTTCAACAAAAAACAGAGTGGACGCTGGGGATAGAGACCTGTCTGATAGGCGGCTGAGCATCGCGTTCATACAAGGATTTTCACTGGCATTTTTTAATCCAAAGATACTCGCTTGGATGCTCACAATGTTCGTTCCTTTTATTGAGCCTTCCATGAATACACAAACTCTAATTGGGATGGGCTTTTTAGGCCTTTTCACTGATGGGGGATGGTATGTGACCGTGGCAACGATTCTTTCACAGGGTCGTCTATTAGAGGTCATACGGCAGCATGAAGTAGTAGTCACTCGAGCTATTGGGCTAGTTCTCCTGTTCTATAGTGTCTCTTTAGTGTTTAGATTTGGATGGTTATAGGAAATCCGGAAGTTAGGCGTATAATTGTGGGGAAGCTGGCACTTCCAATCGATACGAATGCTGGAGGCTGTAGGTCAATTGAGTACCATCACGCTCGGATAGCAAATCAAATTTCATAATGACTAAAAATCGAGAACCAGATTCACAAGACGGACAAGAGCTGTTTGTAAAAGCCCGCTCGAAAACCAAGCGAGCGGTACGACTTCCTAGGGGTCAGGCGAATGGATACTGGGATCGTGTTCTAGATAAATTTTTAAGAACACCGTTGAATGGATTTTATCTGTGGGTAGCAATGTGGCCGATACTCTCGGTGATTGGTACTGTTCTGTTTTTACTGCCAATTTCTAGAAAAGAAGGAATAGAAATTGGCCTAATCGATGCACTCTTTACGGCTATTTCTGCAGTTACTTTGACAGGCCTTACCGTTGTAGGTACTGCCGACACTTGGTCAGTCTTCGGAATCGTTACTATGTTAATTTTATTTCAGTTAGGTGGACTGGGTGCGTTTGCGGGACTTGCCGCGCTGCTCTCCAGATTAGGGCAGTTAACAGGATTAAGGAACAATCAACTCCGCAGAGCTCAGGGTCTAAACGTTGAAACAGAGCAGATAGATTTGAATCTGTGGTGGATAGTAAAATTCATGTTACTCAGCCAGTCAGTGGCATTAGTATTGATATATCTGAACCTATCTATAGAGAGCGGCCAGTGGAGTATTGATGCTCTCTGGGCATCCATTTTTCTTTCAATTTCATCCGTGAATAGTGCTGGATTTGTTCATTGGGGGCAGTTCGAAGAATTTTCTGATAATAACGGACTGATGTTGTTACTGAGTTTGTTCACAATAGCGGGAAGTATCGGATTTCTGGTAATCCGAGATTTGAACCTGGCTTATAGGCGTGTGTTACTCAGATACGATGAACATATTTCACTTAGCACATTTGTCCGAGGTGTTTTTTCCCGTTCTTTGTTAGGCGATACGTGGTGGCGAACCTCACTTGACTCAAAAATAGTACTGAGTACCTCGGTTGGACTGCTATTTGTAGGCACTTTTTGGATCTTCCTCAGAGAGTATCTGGGTGGTGGACTGTTGTCAGGGCAACATTTTTTGGATGCATTGATTCATGGATTTACAGAAAGCTCGTTTGCACGGAGCTCCGGGTTTACCACTATTGACTGGTCAGAGTCGAATATGGGTACTCTACTCGTTTTCACAGGCCTAATGTTTGTTGGAGGGGCGTCAGGGAGTGTAGGTGGTGGCATACGTCTTGCGACCTTCGGCCTGCTGGCTCATAAATTCATTAGTGTACTGCGGGGAGATGCCAACCAAGCGTTATTTGGCAGATCTATAACTGATCACGATTTCCGAATTGCTCTTGTCTTCGCGACATGCTCGATACTGTTCTTAATGGGTATGGTATTGCTCATTTCGCAGACTACTGACGCGGCTCTGGAAGACGTTATTTTCGAGACCACATCGGCATTTTCTAAGACTGGTTTCACTACAGGTCTTACAGCCTCTCTATCGGATGAAGGAAAATTGTTATTTTGTGTATCAATGTTAGTAGGGAGAATCGGACCTCTTGCAGTACTGACTTTATTTACGGGAGATCCTGATCGTCCTTCCACTCCCACGACCGTTCATTATCCGCCTGAGTCTGTCACGCTCGGGTAACCCCGATCCAACTGCTAAACTACCGTTATCTCGTTAAAATTCGTGCGGTTCAGGAGCGTGTTTATGAAATTTGGTGCACAAGTCAGTTGTTATTTAACAGACTGGGATGATATCAGTGCGGTGATTGCAGCCATGGAGAATGGGCGCTGGCACAGTGTGTATTTCGCAGATCATTTTCTTCCGCCGAACAGACCCGGTGCGAGCGAATCATTAACAGCATACGAAGGATTTACTGCCATGGCTGCCGTGGCTGGGATAACTCAGCGACTGCGGCTCGGCCACCTTGTTCTAGGGAACACGTATAGGAATCCAGCCTTGGTGGCTAAGATGGCAGGAACTATTGACCATATATCACGCGGTCGGTTCACGCTTGCCATCGGTGCTGGTTGGTTTGAGAGAGAGCATGAGGCCTACAGCTGGGAATTTCCTCATATGCGTGAACGCTCCGACAGACTTGAGGAGGCGTGTCAACTTATCCGTATGCTGGTCAGCTCGGAGGAACCGGTTAACTTTAGCGGTAAATATTATCAATTGGTCGATGCTCCACTATCTCCAGGCAGTTACCAGACTCCTCATATTCCGATAATGGTTGGCGGAACAGGGCCTTTGCGAACTTTGAAAACTCTGGCTATGTATGGGGATGTATTTAATCTTGATGGGTTTGCACGACGAGGTATGTCGATAGATTTATACCGTGAAAAAACAGAAATTCTTGAGAAGCACTGCGAGCGCGTCGGACGAGATCCGAGTGAAATACGGCGCACGATCCTTATGCCGACTATGCTTTCAGACGATAAAGAATCTAGTGATGCATTTGTAGAAATGATCGGGCCAGACACCGTTGCCGGCAGTGCAAGTTACATTATTGATCGGGTCGGAGAGTTTATTGATGAAGGAGTAGATGAAATTATGTTTGGTCGTCTCCCGAACGATCCTGATGAATTCCAACGCTTTGAGTCAGAAGTAATTGCAGCTTTTGACTAGTCAGAGATTACTGCAGACTAGGATTGATTAAAAACTTTTGTCCCGTAGCCTGTTTTCGATATTCATCAACCGCTTCCCTCGCAAGCGCTTGGCTCAATGAGACTTCTTGCACATACGAACTGGCGAACGTGGTTGTAATGGATGTAGCAACTCGTTCTCTCATGTTTTGGGCCTCTTCGGCTCCTGCAATTTGAAGATAAGGAGTGAGCAACCATCCCCCAATTCCCCATGCTATTCCGTAACTTCGATTTAGAACAGTAGGGTTTCGGTCAAGACCACCATAGATGTAGACCTGCTTGTGCA
>DEAP01000038.1:739-8131 GCA_002348225.1 Dehalococcoidia bacterium UBA2979 | reverse complement strand
TTTGGGGGAGATATTTTACGAACAGAAGATATCAATCCAATTGTAATTGCTAGGAAAATAGCGCCTAGCACCACGGCCAGAACTCCAACTGTTTGCCAGTCGACGCTAAGCAGCACCGGTGGTACAACTCGGACTCCTTCACCTGATGTAACAAGGAATGGGATAATCGTTGCTCCCATGCGCATGCCCAGAAAACCACCAATTAGCACGGCAGGAACGAGTACCATCAGTAATTCCAGCACCACCAGTCCAAGTATCTGGCGAGTCGTTAAACCCAAGGTTCGAACTACTGCGTACTCCGTCATCCGTGACGCAAACGTTACTTGTGAATAAACGATAAATCCGACCGCACTTGCTGCGAGTACCGTCGCGAATGCTATCGCTAACAATGCTCGCCAGCCTGCCGATATCAACGGGTCAGTCGCAGCGTCGTATAGCAATTGGTCCTGAGCGATGATTGACGGAGAAAACTCGGTTCGACGCCGTAAATCGTTACTCACTTCCGAAGGCGTAGCTCCCCCCGTGTCGATCCACACCTCATTCACCTGCTCGGAATTGCGCATCTTGTCGGCATTCAAGGCCATCCACGTTGATCGAATGTCACCAACTACAAATGCCGATATCTCGGGGTTCAATGTAGGGAAATAATCTGCGACCCCGACCAATCGTACTGGTACTCGTCCTTGGATATCGAGAGCTACTCGTTCACCGACTTCATAGCCGCCACGGTCCATAAAATCAGTACTCGCGATTACAGGAATCGGGGCGTTTATTGAGCCAACCGTTACACCGCGCAGCCTTGTAATGAGTACTGGCTGCCAGGTCATCACGGCTATGCCTTGCTCTTCGGTATAGGAACCGTCCTGTTCTATCTTCAATAACGGCTCAAGCCTCGCCCCATACTGGTTTAATCCCGGCTCGACCGTCATCCATGAGGAATCCTGATTAAACTCCTCAATCAGTCGTGTCTCACCACTTTGAAAGACTATTCCCAGTTCGTCGATTTCGACTGATCCTGCCTCGAGAAACGGCGGATTAGCGCGGTCGAATCTTCCCTGTTCGACATTTGGGAGTCCAACCCCGATAAACTCTAGACGAAGTGGCGGAATAGGAGTCACCCCGAGAAAATCAATCGAATCGAGTGAACCCGCGATCGTGCACCAATTCGGTGGCAGGTGGGCCTCTGCAACATCACACTTGAACGGGCGCCCGGCTGCAGGTCTCGGCAAAAGAGAGCCAAGGTTTAATGTGAATAATCGACCGGTCGAATCGCTTAACCTCGCAGCAATTCGAGACTCCGCACGTCTCGTCGTCGGTCGTACTTTGGCCGTTATCCATTTAGCGTCGTCAGGAATCGGAACTCCGGTGCGTGAGGAGCTGAGCAGTTCCATTTGGTCAGCTAATGTAATCGGCGCAAAATCATCTCGGACCCAAGCGATATCAGCCATAGGCTTAGGATCAACACCAAGATAGGTAAACGTGCTGCCAACACCGGTTGTCAAATCGAGTCCTAAAGTCCGGAACGCAGGAGCAGCCAACTCGACGCCTGAAGTACTGGTGATGTTTCTAAAACTCCTGCCAGCTTGCAACCTGTTCGTGTAAGAGATGCCGTTCAAACGTATGTCAGAACCTGATTGATACCGTGCAGCGTCCGAAGCAGTTAGGTCGAGAGTTCCCGCAAAACTCGAGGCAAACACGCCCAGTCCTGCTGTAAGAATCATCAATAAAGAAAGCCTGGAATAGTGCCTCGGATTACGTGCCATCTGCCATAAAACTAAAGATATAGCCGGTGAAACAAATTCGGAAATTCGTCGAAGTGATGTTAATCTAGCAATCGCTTCAACCATTGCTGGAAAAGCTCGGAGCGCAACATATCCTCCAAACGCCAAGACTAAGGCCGGCATTGCGACATTTATTTTATCGATCTGTGTAGCACCGACACTTGGAAAATCCACGAACGAACCATCGCTAGTTAACTGCGACGCGAACAAAAGTAATAAACCGAACAAAACTACATCTAGGTAGTATTTTTGCATCGCACCATGTGCGGATGGCCTGGTAGATTCAAGCACGCTAGTCACAACCGTGCGCCTGGCCGCAATAGATGCTGGAATTACCATCGCTAGGAAGCCAGCAATTCCTGTTAAAATCGAGACAACGTAAGCCGCTTGCCCGAGATTAATGGGTAGAGGCTCTCCTCCGTTTAGCCCGCGAAATAATGGAATTACACCGAGCCATTTAACGGCTAGTGCTGCGATCGGCGGCGCAAGCAATATCGCCACTGACGCAATTACAGCACCCTCGATCACAAATGCACCAATCAGCTGCCGGACTGTGGCAGCCCGGGTTCTCAGTCGCGCGATATCCTCGCGCTGCGTCTCTACCATCAGTATTGACATTGTGCCGACAAAATAAAGAACTACTGCCGCGATTACCGAAAACACTACTGTCATTGGCAGTCGACTGAAAAACGTTTGTTGTTGGTTTCGTTCTAGTAATGACTGCAGTGGAATTTTCTGCGAATAGCTGCCGACCTTTGGCTGAAGCTCGGCCTTGAGTTTGTCGAATCCCAGCAGCAGATTATTAGCGACCGAGGTAGTTACAAGGGATGAATCGACGTGGAATCGCCAGAAGTACCTAACTGCCATCTCCGGGTAATATGGCCCAACCACCGATTCAAACACTCGGGGGTTCGGTATGAACGGTAAAAAATTGAGATCAGGATCGTTCAGAAAGAATTTGTCCGAGATCTCTGGCCAGAAATTGGGGTCACTTCCAGATTTAGAAAACGTACCAGAAATCCTGAGTGTAATTGAATTACTTAGGTCGTCCGAGAACGGTCTAACGATTACTGTGTCACCAACGCTCAATTTGAGTAGTTTAGCCGCACTCTCTTCTAGAGCGACATCTATTAGCAACTGCTCCGTCTTAGTTTCGCTGACAGTTGTGGATGGCCACGAACCGGCGGTCATGATCGAATTGTCCTGTATCGCAGGAGCGTTTATCAGAACAGCGCGCAGTGAATCATCTAGATCAATATTGGATGACTTTGCTTGCTCAACCATTAGCGTCGTCGAACCGTACGCGATAGTTAGGTTAGTAATGATTGGGGAAGCGAACTCGTAGACCGAGGTCTCAACTAGTTCCAGTAGACTTTGGTTACGGGTGCCATCAATATCGGTTTCTTTACCTGATATGACTATGTCGTGGCTACTCACCTTGTCGTTTGCGATCTCTCGCGCTAAGGCTATATCCCCCAGCGAATCGAAGTAGATAACACTGGCAGCAATCGTCACTACCGCTGCCATAACTCCAAGTGAAACCACCGTCAACATGGGCCAGTGTGCACGGCTTCGGCGACCAACAAATCTTATGAAATCTTCTGGCCTCATATCAGCGTTTACTTCCTGATGTCCGTAAGATAGCCGAGATGTTAAGGTGTCTTACTGAAATCAGGTCAAGTGTGGAAACAGCTAAACCAACAGACAGAAGAGCGCCTGCAAGGACTCCGATATAGATCCAGTCAGTGGAGAACATGATCGGTGGCAGTAAATTTCTGTTCGAATCCGTCTGTGAAGCGGTACCGACAGCAATGCGTGCCATAACTAAGCCAATACCAATCCCTCCAATAACTCCTACACCTAACACAACAAGTTGTTCGATCACGCTAATAAACACCAGACCGCGTTTCCTCATCCCCAGTGCACGCAAGACCGCTAAGTTGAACCTTTCTCCAGCTGGCCGCATTGGAAAAAATGTTAACAATCCCAGAATCGCGATTCCAACCGCTAGCCCAGTAGTGAGAATCGAAGCCCCTCGCCAACCGGCCACCGCTAGCGGTGTCACTACTGATGCCCGCTGAACCTCGGCACGATCGACAATGCTGAAAAGTCCCCCGATTTCCGAAGAAACCACATCTATAACATCATTGTTTTCGGTGTCGTCTAATCCAATAAATAGCTCTGCGCCAAACCGAGCCGAGTTTGCACTGCTCAATGCTAGATGTCGCCATAGTTGGTCAGCGTTCAAAACAGCGAATCCTCCATCTTGGGGATCCAGCGTCGGGAAGTAGTCTGTTACGCCGATAATTTGGACCGGTATTGAGCGGTCAAAAACATGAACGACCGTCAGGTCGCCAATTGCCGCATTGTTTGAAACAAGTGCCATTTGGCTGAAGACCATCGGTACAGTTTCGTCTAGCGATCGAACTATACCTCGAACACCGGCATCGGTGCCTATACCTAGGTCAATTTGAAGTCCGCTATCTAAGATAGATCCATCATCTGTATTCCGGGAATATTTGACTCCCATCGTCTGCGTACCTGAGCCCTTAGATGAAGCCAGAGGTTTCCATATGCCGGCGCTATTTTCGGCAGTGTTATCAAAAGATTCGAACACTACTAAGTCCCAAACTAGTGTGCTCGTTGACGGTGGATGAGATTCAGCTGCGTGATCTGGGGGCATCTCGTACATAAGATCGTCAATTTGGATACTTATTGGAGTGCCTATTTCATCGCTAGTGGTCTCAAAAAAAGTAAGCCCGACAATCTCCACTGGTTTAGCCGCAATCCCTGGAATATGGCCCATTCTTATCTGCCAGTCTTGACTGTTTAATGGGCCAAGTCCGACAGAGTGCGATAGGCCGTTGGCATCGAGTAGCCGGATACTGGCCTTTACGTTTCGTTCGATCGAATTCGAGCGCATCCTGAGACCCACACGAGCAGCCAATTCAGGTATCCATAGTGGTTCAAGTTCAGACTCGGAATCCAGTTCCATAATCAGTTCGTCCACAACGGACGATCCATAATCGTCTCGGAACACACCGATGCGACCGTACTCACTCGGTTCAATTGCCAGCACCTCGAATGGTTCACCCTGGCCACCGATCCTGATTTCGCCTTTACTGCGGAAACCGGCGGAAACGCCTACCACTCCATCAATATCTCTCAACCGCTGTAAAATCTTGGTCTCCGGTCCGCTCCCTAGGTCTACTGGGTATGCACGTAAATCAGCGCCCACTTTATAACTCGACTGGTCAAATGAGCTCTGCTGCAATGTATCTGCGACCGTGGCAGAAAGCATCGCTGTGCCCGCTGCTATCCCCAAGATTGCAGTTGGCCACGCATATGTTAGTGGCACTTTGGTCAACAGCGTCGATATCAGGTGTGCCCACACCGGGCCCCGCCTTCTGAATCCATTGGCGATCAATCGAGCGAGTGGAGGCAGCAATCTCAATGACAGGATCATTGTTACACCAAGAAAGATTGCCGGAGCGAAAACCAGTAAGGGGTTGACTGTGACTACATGACCCCCATTCTCATTTGCAACGGAGGCTTCTGTAGATAGATCCCACAGAATAATCCCGCCAAATAGGAACAAAAGTAGATCGAGATACTGTCGCTGGAAAAACGGTTTTCCTTCTACGCGTCGATCTGATAACTGCTTCGCTCCAATCACACGAGTGTCGTTCTTGAAAACGCTCCACTGTATGTAGCCAACGACTACTGCAGCACCGCTAATGGACCAAACAAACGCATGCCAGCTAATATGAACCGGCATGCCTAGTCCGAACGTAATCGACTCGTACTCTGGCATCCGCCCAATAGCAACAATTACCCCATATGCTAGGAACGGTGCGATAATCGCTGGCAAAATGACCAGTAGTACCGACTCTACCAGAGACATCAGCGATACCTGCCGTTTGCCAGCGCCACGAACCAACATTTGTGCTGTACTCACCCGCCGACGTGTCACCAATGCACCCGCAGCCATTAGCGAATAATAACCGGCCGCTAATAACAAAACTCCGCCCATCATCAATGTCGGAATTCGAGCAAAGCTAATCTTATGACTAAGTGAAATAAGAGGATTTTCTAGGGCAGAAACAGCTCGTGATTCAGGTAGCCTCCGTCGGAGTTCTTGACTAAGTGACTTGACTTGATTGGCGGTAAAAGTCGGGCTCTGACGTTCAAGGAGGTCATCATCGAGTTGCACGAGCCATCGGTTCTTTCCAATCGTCGCAGGCCCGCCGTTTAATACTCCAAACAATGCATCACGGGTGAGGAATAACGGCAATCGAAAACGTGCCTCGGGACTGGGTCGTTCGGGTTCTAACAACTGCTTAGCCCGACCCAGCCAGAAATCGGCGCTTAAGTCTTGTGGTTCAAACAATCCCGCTACCCGAACCATCAAATAAGGTAAATCACCCGGTTTGGTTGTCAACCAAATCTCGTCACCTACTGCAATGTCCAGTTGCTCTGCACGTTTCGCAGGCACTAACCCCTCGATGACTATATGTGTGTCTAATCGCTCGGGTGATGAAAGTGGGGCACGACCTTTAGTTATTTCAGACTCGTTGAGAATTCCGTCGAACCGCCTCAATAACGCGATATCGGCATGAGGGTCATCCGTGGTTGATTCTGAATCGGTAGCCCAATAATGATCTCTGCTCTGCGATTCCTGACCGATATGTACGACAAGATCCCCAAGTTCTTCAAGAGCCAGTTGTACTTGTTCAGTCGCTGCCGAAACGGACCGATCGGTAAGTGGTAATCCGTCGACGATAATCTCAACATTTCGCGAAGACGAAAGTTGGTTCAACATTGCCCGTACACCAAGGGACTCGATGGTGCTGAGGTACATAGGTGCACCGGCTAGGATAGCCGTCATTGCTAAGACACCCACCATCAACATAAGTATCTGGAAAAAATCGGACCTTAAGCGTCGGAGGAATATGAACAAACTTGGCGAGAACCAATCAAAATATTTGGGTAATTAATACGTTGCACAAATCTCATAAGAGAAAAACAGAACCAAATTGTATTCGAATCCCAACTAAGTCAGTGACGTTATGACGACGTCAAATCCACTTTAGACCTGGGTTTGAATCGAGCCATAAAGCCCTACATTATTGTGATGTAAATCGCGATATATCACTGGCAATATTCCCAAATTATTGACTATCTGTCTGGATTAATCTGTGGTACTTTCAAATGCTGGAAAACGGAAATCTAAAGGGGTAAAACAAGGGAACAGATGCGGCGTTTTATTTTTCGTAGATTTGTTTTCGCTTTAGTGAGTATCGTACTCGCAACTTTGGCGGTGTTCTTTATTTCTCGGGCAGCCGGTGACCCCTTACTGCTTTATGCCAATTCTGGTTATGGGCTTACTGTTGAAGCAGAAGAAGCGTTACGGGCCCGCCTGATGCTAGATAGACCTGTAGTCGTTCAGTATTCACTTTGGCTTGGACGAGCACTCAAGGGCGATATGGGTGAAACTATTCTGGACCGTAAACCGGTATCAAGAGTAGTCACACAGCGACTACCTGCTACTATCCACCTTGGGTTTGTGGCAATGTTCCTCTCGTTTGGTGTGGGAATACCGTTGGGAGTA
>DEAP01000038.1:0-413 GCA_002348225.1 Dehalococcoidia bacterium UBA2979 | reverse complement strand
ATTGTCTGCAGTTAAACGAGGTTCTGGTTGGGACTATATTGGTAGATTCTTCGCTTTACTGGGTCAGGCTGTGCCGCAGTTCTGGTTGGGTCTAGTACTAATACTTGTCTTCGCAGTTCAATTTGGATGGTTGCCAGCGGGACTTAAAGGTGATTCGGTCTTTGACGTAAAACACCTTGTGCTTCCTACAATAACTCTTGCGTGGGGGGGATTCGCTTTTTACATGCGCATAACAAGGACCGCCATGTTAGAGGTACTTGACTCAGAATACGTTCGACTAGCTCGTGCTAAGGGAGTAAGCAATCGAATGGTAATCTGGAAACACGCTTTCAAAAACGCTCTAATTCAGCCTCTCACTGGTATGACCCTAGCAATAGTAGGACTGCTTAACGGAGCCATTCTTGTTGAGACTA
>DEAP01000025.1:18289-18443 GCA_002348225.1 Dehalococcoidia bacterium UBA2979 | reverse complement strand
CCCATCTCCCTCGAGCTTCTCGCCGACCTCGATCGAGACACCGTGGACATGGTTCCGAATTTTGATGACTCCTTGAGCCAACCAGAAGTTCTTCCAGCCCGCCTACCCAATCTGCTGCTCAATGGAGCCAGTGGTATTGCAGTTGGAATGGCGA
>DEAP01000025.1:0-17992 GCA_002348225.1 Dehalococcoidia bacterium UBA2979 | reverse complement strand
GGTATTGCAGTTGGAATGGCGACAAACATTCCCCCTCATAACCTCAACGAGCTAACAAACGCGATAGATTATCTGATTTCAGACCCGAACGCGACGGTCGACGAGCTCATGAAACATCTCGACGGTCCGGACTTTCCGACTGCAGGTATTATTTATGATCGTAATCAGATCAGGCAGGCCTATGCCACTGGGCGCGGGCGCATTGTCATGCATGCCCGAATAGCTCTGGAAGAGACTACTTCAGGGAGATCGCAAATAATAGTCACAGAGCTTCCGTATCAGGTGAATAAAGCGGCACTACTGGAACGTATCGCCGAGCAGGTACGCGCCAAAGTGATTGAGGGAATCACTGATCTCAGAGATGAGAGCGATCGAGAAGGAATGCGTATCGTCATCGAACTCGGACGAAATGCATCGTATTACTCGGTTCGCAACCAGTTGCTAAAACATTCTGCTTTAGAAACGGCCTATCACGTCAACTTGGTTGCACTTGTTACCCAAGAGGAAGATGGTCCCGAAGAAATAGAGTTTGTCGACGACGAGGCCATTTTTGATACTGAATGGGCTCCTGACAGACTAGACGAATTTGACCAAGCCGAAGTCACCGGTCGTCCCGAAACACTGTCTATTCGTGAGGCAATGCAGGCGTTCATAGACCATCGAAGAGAAGTAATTCGAAGACGTTCAATATTCGACCGCCATAAGGCTCGTCAAAGACGCCACATTCTCGCGGGACTTCTAAAAGCTATTGATAACCTAGACGAGATTATTGACACCATAAGGCAAGCTGAGTCGGCCGAACTGGCAAAAGCATCACTTATGAGTGATACGCACCAGTTAACTGATAGACAAGCTCAGGCTGTTCTCGATCTGCAGTTACGACGGCTTGCGCAACTTGAGTCATCACGGATATCCGAAGAATACAATGAACTGCGGGAATTTATTAACTCACTAAACGAACTCCTAGCGAGTCAAGAAAAGATCGACGACGTTATACGCACTGATAACGAGGAACTCCGAGAAAAATATGGTGATTCGCGCCGCACCCAAATAGTCGAGTCCCCTCCTGATGATCTGTCGGCTGCGGATCTCATTCCTCATCAGCAGATAGTGGTCACCATGTCCGAAACCAACTATGTGAAGCGCGTTCCCGTTGAAACCTATCGGACTCAGCATCGCGGTGGAAAGGGTGTAGCAGGACAAACATTGCGCGACGAGGACAAGATAAAGTTACTCATATCGTGTGACACGCACGATCGCCTCCTGATATTCGCTGCTTCAGGAAGGGTATTTGCCCTAGACGCTCATCTCATTCCCGATTCCTCCCGAACGGGGAGAGGTAATCACATAAAGAATGTTGTTGAGTTCGGCGACGCGCACGAAGACGATCAAGTGACAGCGATTGTAGCGATTAAGTCAAAAGACGAAGATAGTGACACCAATAACGCAATGATTTTTGCCACGGAAAATGGTGAAGTCAAGCGCACACTCGCATCGAGATTCGATCAAGTACGACGTAACGGAATTATCGCTATGAATTTGAAAGACGGTGATCGCCTAGTATCAGTTGCCCCTGCACCATCGGACTCAACCGCGATCCTAATTTCTAGTGATGGGTACGCTGTACGATTCGAGGTAGGCAAATTGCGGGAAGCCTCTCGAACGTCGGGTGGGGTCCGAGGAATCAAACTCAATGAAAACGCCAGACTAGTAGGTCTTGTGATCGACAATCAAGGTAATGACCTTCTTGTGATGTCAAACGAAGGTAAGGGTAAACGCACCCCGATTGATGATTACCCAATAAAGGGTCGAGGCACACGCGGCGTGAGAACTTTCGGACCAACCGGTCAGATAGAGCTTATTGGAGCGGCCGCTGTGAAAGAAACAGACGAACTCATGGTGATCACTAAAAACGGACAAATGCTCCGAACGAAGGCCGGTGACGTCAGGCAATCTAGTAGAGCCACCAAAGGAGTTATGACACAAAGGCCATCTGACGGTGACGCGCTCGCAGCATTTGCTGTTGACGTCTCAATCGAAACCTAGTTATCTGGTCGGGGTGCCCGGATTTGAACCGGGGACCTCTTCGTCCCGAACGAAGCACTCTGCCAGACTGAGCTACACCCCGCACCGCAAGAAAAATATCAAAGCCGAGAATGCACGCCATAAGTATGAAATTACCGTACTTCGATGGACTTCAATATTTCTTCAAGGTTGTACTTAAAACTATCACCTGAATCAAGTATTAGGTAACTGTTTGCCTCGTCGGGCTCAATCTCTTCACGTTGCATAAGCTGATCTCTAACAATCTCAACTGTGGCATCAGAGATATTGCCAGTTTGCCGGGCTCGGTCTGTAACACGCTGAGAGGCTAGTGGTTCATTTATCCTTAGTCCCACTAATAGTGTTTCTGCTTTTGTATGCTGAGCTGCGTGAAGTGTCTGCGCTCTGTGTACTTTTTGAAGGTGGGTAGCATCGGCGACTACGGTGAAACCTTCTCTCAAATATTTCTGACTCCGGTCACGAAGCGTCTGATACACCCTGACATTCATATCTAGGTCATAGTGTCCCGTGTCCAATGCTTCTGTTACTGGGATTCCAGCTAGTTCCTTCCTTATGACATCAGAGTTAAGCCAGATAGCACCAATTCTTGCCGCTACGGCTGCACCTAATAGTGATTTTCCACTTCCCGAAACACCGGACAATACTATAAATTTTTGCATTTGAAATCTCGTAGCAAAGGAATCCGCCAACTCACTATACTTTTTAGCCTCGATGATTGCAGAGTCTCTCGCGTCGTGGTCAATATTCCTATCCATAGCTGTGATGGAAAAAATTTTAGCCCTGACGAAGGCTCTAAACATTCGATGTAGCGGTTGGAGAGCAGGTAAGGTCTGATCACCAGAGGAGATGATGTAATGAGCCACAAATTCATCCGCGAGGTTTTCCCACCCTTGGAAAGTTAAATCCATTGCGAGAAAGGCAATTTCATAACCCACATCTAAAAAACGGAACTGAAACCAGTCATTGAACTCTATACAGTCAACAATAAGTATTTCTGCACGACCATCGTTCTCAGTTGCGCTGGACTTCACCAGATAGACGTGATCACAGTGCAAGTCTCCATGGCCCTCTACCACCAGTCCCGACTCCAATCGGTTTAATAAAATGCCTTCGATACGATCCAAAGTGCTCTTCGTAAAGTGATTGAGTCGGGCTTGTATCTTTTCGTCAAAGGTAACTCCAAGAAATTCCTCTATCTCACGAGTTTCGCGATCCCACCAGGCTCGGACAGGGCCAATACCAGCAAAATCTGGATCGTTCTGCACCTTTGCACAATCACGATGAAATGCGACCAATCGATTCGCTAGATCAACTGGCAAGTTCCCCATTACTTCAGTACTTCTGTCTTCACTCCCAGTAAGAAACTTCTGAAGCGTAGAATCCTCAGGCAGTCGCTTCATCTTTACTGCCCACTCAATAATCTCTGAGTCCGGCAGGTCTCCATTCGCGGGCTCCACCTGTATTTGACCGGACGGCAGTAACACGATCGGTACTACCGAAATATAAATCGACGGAGCCAACCGACTATTCAATTCGACCTCTCGCTCACAGTTGAGTCTCCGCGTCTCAGCAGATAATTGGTTAATAAAACCAAAATCGACGGGTTTCTTGGTCTTATAAACAAATTCTTGCGTGAGATGTACATAAGAAATGTGAGTTTGCCGCAACTCAATCTCTTCATCTTGCACTGGAAATGGATACGCCGCACTCGTCAGCATCGCAGTCACATACGCCGGGCGGTCAGATTCCATGATTCGAAATTAAGTGCGGTTGAGTAACGTGTCAAACCTGAACCGTTAGAATATTAATCATGGAAAATACCCAGCTCAGTCACATTGACGAATCCGGTGCTGCTCATATGGTCGACGTGTCTGCAAAAGACCCAACAGCACGTGAGGCCACGGCTCAGGCGATGGTCTATATGAGCCAAACAACACTTGATCTAATTACCAGTGGTGAAATTCCCAAGGGTGACGTATTCGCGAGTGCACGAATAGCGGGAATTATGGCTGCGAAAAAGACCCATGATCTCATACCACTTTGTCATCCTTTACCAATTAGCAGTATCAATATCGATATAGAGTCTTCTGGTGACGATAGGCAACCCGCACTCTATATAAATTCGACCGTAAGAGTGACTTCGAATACAGGAGTGGAGATGGAAGCGCTGACGGCCTGTACTGTCGCTGCTTTAACAATTTATGACATGTGCAAGTCCGTGCAAAAAACAATGACAATAGGTGACATCAAGCTACTCACGAAATCTGGCGGTAAATCAGGCGATTTCAGCGCATCCTAAATTCGTATCACCCCGAACGCGGCTTCGTTCCCGTCAATCATTCCCTGCCACGTAAATGCTTCTTCAGGTGACTCAGCCTCGACTACTTCTACCGCCAAAGTCTCTTCACCAATATGACCCCCGTGAAGTCTCATAGCTGATGCTACAACGCCGTCACTGGTCCAGAAAACTCTGATGCGGTCCGAAATGTCAAAATCCGCATCGCGCCTCATATTTTGTAATCGCCTGATCACCTCTCGTGCCATTCCCTCCGCAATGAGATCATCGTCAAGCTCAATCTTTAGTAATGACAAATATCCACCATCCTCCTGAGCCGCCCAGCCTTCGACTGCCTCTACGTCCACTAGTACATCAGAGGCCGATAATTCAAATCCACTAATTGTGACTGTCTCGCCTTTTTTCATCATCTGCACAATTTCGAGCGCATCAGCATTACTCAAGGCCTCTTTCACGTTATTTACCTCTCTCCCCACTCGCGGACCGAGCGTTTGCAAGTTAGGTCGAAGTTTGTATTTGATCAATTCTCCAGCATCTTCAGTGACGATGACCTCCTTCACATTGAGTTCCGAAGAAATATCGTCACTCCATTCGCGTAAGGAGCTACATTCGCTGGGATTCCTTGGCACTAAAACAACTTGGGCGCAGGGCTGACGAACCTTAATTTTACCGGCTTCACGTGACGCTCTACCTAATGAAATCATGCGCTGCACAAGAACAACTTCCTGTGAAAGATTTTGATCTATGAGTGCTTCGTTGACGTCGGGCCATTGTTCCAAGTGGATAGAATCTGTGTCCCCGCTTGATTTCGAAATACTAAGATTTTGATAGATGGCTTCAGATATAAATGGTGTGAACGGGGCGAGCAATTTTACAGTGGTCATCAGGCACTCGTACAAGGTCGCCAGTGCCGCTTTCGAATCCTCATCTTCACCAGAATTCCAAAATCGCCTTCTGTTTCTCCGAACATACCAGTTCGAGAGTTGATCCACGAAGTTACTGATTGGTTGGGCCGCTTGAGCCGGTTCATACGCCTCCAGAGCATCTGTAACCTTTGACACTGTGAGCTGCATCTCCGAACGAATCCATTTATCGATTGGCAGCTCTGGACCCTGACGCTCATAGCTACTTGGATCGAATGTTCCAGTGTTCGCGTATGTCACAAAAAATGAATATGTATTCCAAAGAGTGGATAAAAATTTTCGAGAAGTTTCCTGCACCAAATCAGGTGAGAATCTCCTTGAGTTGCCCGGCGGTGCAGCAGTGTACATTGTCCAACGGACTGCATCCGCACCATACTCATCTAAAACCGTCCACGGATCAATTACGTTGCCGACTGACTTAGACATTTTCTGTCCGTTTCCGTCCAAAATATGACCCAAGCAAATCACATTTCTGAAGGAATGCGTAGACGACACATCCCCGGTGGAGTTCAGCAACGTCGCGAGGGCATGGAGGGTATAGAACCAACCTCGCGTTTGATCAACAGCTTCACAAATAAAGTCAGCTGGAAATTTTTGATCAAACTCTTCCTTATTCTCGAATGGGTAATGCCACTGGGCATAAGGCATAGCACCAGAATCAAACCAAGCATCAGCAACTTCAGGAGTCCGATGCATAGCACCGCTGCAATCGCCGCACCCTATAACTACCTCGTCCACGAAGGGACGATGAGGATCAATATCTCCATCTCCATTACGGATCGCTTGGCCTGTCCCACCAATTGCCCGATCTTCGAGCTCACTAAAGGATCCAATAACCTCAGTGGATCCACATAGCTCACAAATCCATATTGGCAATGGAGTACCCCAATATCGTTCTCGAGAGACCGCCCAGTCAACATTATCTGCAAGCCATTCACCAAATCGGCCATCACGAATATGCCCTGGTACCCACCCAATTTCCTGGTTCCCGCTGACTAGACTCTCCTTCACCTGAGTAGTGCGTATGTACCAGGACGGTTTCGCATAATAGAGAATGGGCTGACTACATCGCCAACAAAACGGATATGTGTGTCTTATTTGTTCTGACCTAAACAGAAGACCTCGGTCACGCAAATCACGAATGACCGCTTTATCAGCATCCTTTGCAAAAAGACCATCGCCGGGTCCACCAATAGCAGTCCCATCTGGCGCAACTGGCTGCAAAAACATCAGATTATTCACCCTTCCAATTTCGTAGTCAGCAGCTCCAAACGCTGGTGCAACATGCAATACTCCCGTGCCCTCGCTTGTTGTTACCTCATCAGAAGCAACGACCCGTCTAGCAGGTAATTGATCTTGAGACTCAGGCTTTGTGGCCACTCCATTGACAAACATATAAGGATTAGCATCAGCCCAATTCTCCGCAGCCCAGAGTTCCTGATACCTAATATCCAATAATTTAAGGCCTTTGAAAGTAGCAAGTACCTCGCTATCAGGGCTAATCTGATCAAGGAGATCTCGAGCAATAATTATTCGCTCCACACCAATTTGTTCATCTTCACGCTGTGCAAGAACATAATCGGCATCAGTAGAAACTGCCAATGCTGCTGACCCAGGCAACGTCCAGGGTGTGGTGGTCCACGCCAGCAGGGACGTCTGGACCTGGTCATCAAGCCTGAGTATCTTTCTGGTCTCTATATCTAATTCTGGTTGATTCTGATGCAACTTGAAACGGATAGTGACGCCTGGATCTGGAGTATCTTCTTGATAACCCAGTGAGATTTCGTGACTGGAGAGAGAGGTCTGGCATCTTGGGCAATGCGGCGTCACTCGGAAATCACGGAACATCAGTCCGTTATCCCAGAGTCGCTTAAAGATCCACCAACAGGACTCAACGTAATTCGCTTCGTAGGTAACATATGGCTCCGTCATGTCTACCCAGTAAGCGATACGCTCAGTCAGTTTCTCCCATTCCTGAACATATGTAAAAACCGACTCCCTACATCTTCTGTTGAATTCCTCCACGCCGAAGGATTCGATCTCTTTCTTCTGATTTAGCCCAAGCTGCTTTTCAACCTCAAGCTCAACAGGCAGTCCATGTGTATCCCAGCCGCCCTTATGTGATACTCGGTAACCACGCATGGTCCGATATCGTGGAATTAAATCTTTGAAAGCGCGTGCCAAAACATGATGAATGCCAGGATTTCCGTTAGCGGTAGGAGGGCCCTCGTAAAAAACGAATGGTCGCGTTTCTGCTCTCTCTTCCACAGAACGTCTAAAAACTTCTTTCTCTCTCCATATCTGCAAGATATCCAACTCTTGGTCAGGAAATGAAACTCGAGAACTTACATCGTTAAATAACGTCACCTGATCCCCTTAAATTAAGCCAGTAATGCAGGTTATCTAGCCAGATTGCTAGCCTCAACCTGATCAACAAAATCCCTCACTAGACTATTCCACAGTTGTGGTGTTTCAAAATAAGCAGAATGCCCGGCTTCCGGAACTTCGATATAACGAGACCCCGGCGTGAGTCGATGAGAAATCTTGATAAGCTCAGGGTGAACAACTCGGTCCATCTCCCCGCATATCCAGAGGATAGGAATTCCACTCTGCGATAAACGTTGCGCGGTAGACCCTTTATAGTTGATCATTCTTTTGGTGGGTGCTAGAAAATCCTTCGGACGGGGAGGATTCAGTCCTCGGAGTTGTCTGTACAAAAAATACCTTTCAGGATCTTTAGTCTTGAAATCCGGTGCCATTGCTCGCTGCAAAAGTGAGCCCGAAAGTGTGCCGTCAGCTTCATACTGTGACTTCAGCGATCTGTACTCATCATCGACACATCCACCATTGGTACCAGCATAAATTAACGAGCGAATCATTGATGGCTCACGCGAAAACAAGCCGAAAGCTGTTCTGCCGCCCATGGACTGGCCAACAAAGTGCACGCCCTTCGCACCAACATGTTTTAGCAATGCTCTGACGTCACCGCCAAATGCAATCCTCCCTGGACCGTCCTGTATATCTGGTGACCGACCGAATGCTCGATGATCAAACGTGATCACGGGATACCTGTCTGAAAAAGCTGAGATGTTCTGCCACCAAACTAATCCGTTGCCACCAGCACCATGTGCCAGAAGAACCGGTGATACATTCGCGGTGCCGATATCCGGCCCGTACACTTCATAATGCAGTGAAAATCCGTCAGCGAATTCTAGGCGGGACATACTCCTGCAACTCCTCATCCCACGGCTCACCCGTGGCACTTGCTACCACGTCAAGCATGTCTTCAACGTCTCCTCTTAGATTCTCGTCCGGCTTTTCACGCAAAAGCTCCAAAGAACTTAAAAACAGCTCACGTGCACGTCCATAAAACTCTGGTGCTGACCTATCCACCGCTTGAAATTTGAATTTCGGACGATCCAATGCGTTCGCAATATACTCTAAACACCACCCTGCTGTATACAAAATATATGGATCGTCACCCCCGAATTCAACGGCTTGATCAAGATACCTAACACCGTCCGAAAATTGTCTTAATCGAGTCACTTTGGTCTGTCCGAGATATGAAAATCCTGGAGCAAATTTAGGATATTCAACTAAAAGAGCCTCGACCTGTGAGATAGCCCCGCTGATATCACCACCTGCATGTCGCTGCATCGCATTTCGAAGAATTTCATTTGGATCCACGCTAGTAACCCTCACCCCTTAGATATCAATAATAAGGATCCTCGAGGAAAAAAACCCGAGTCGCTGATAATGCGTTAATATCCGTGGTATTGCGGAGGGAATTAATTTATGAGTGAAGAACTTGAACTTACCCAAGATATGAAGGACGCCATCGACAGAGAGGGTGATCCTGTGCTCTATGAGGTGACTACACTCGGCATACGAACATTTGCACGAGCAGTGGGCTACACGAACGAGATTTATTACGATGAAGATGTGGCTAAGGCCGGCGGACATCCAACATTGCCATCCCCACCTGGATACCTCGGGATGCCGATTTGGGACCCTAACAAAGCACCCTCACGCCAACCTACCTTCAACAGTCCCTTCACTCGAAATTTGAACGGAGGAACGCAAGTGCAGCCAATCGAACAAGTCTATGCTGGCGATATTCTGAGTGCTGTGTCAAGGATCACAAATTTAACAATGAGTCCTAGTCGATCATTTGGAAAAATGCTTATTCGAGAGAGTGAAACGGTATATACACGACAATCTGACGGCAAAGTCGTTGCGAAGACGCAAGGACAAGGTATCTCGTACTAGGGATATATCAGAGATCAAAAATAGTAAATTATTAGGAGTTCAAAATGGTTGAAGCACAAAACTGGAATGCGGTCATTGAAGGTCAGGAATTCATCCTAACCGAGGAGATGGATTCTCAGAGATTGGTAGTCTGGGCAGCAGCTTCGGGAGATTTCTATCAGATACATTATGACGATGACTTTGCCAAAGGGAACAATCTGCCCGATATTATTGTCCACGGCGCCTTGAAAGGAATGCTAGTCGGTAGATTGCTTGACGAGATATGCGGAACTGAAGGCCGAATCAAAAATTGGGGCGTCAGTTATCGAGGGATGGATCCCGCTCGACATGATCTTACCATTCACGCCACAGTCACCAAGAAATATGAAGAGGACGGCGAGAAACTTCTAGACCTCGAGGTAGGAGTTAAGCAGGACGACGGTTCGACGGAGACCACTCCGGGGACTGCCACTGTCGCGCTACCAGCGTAACAAAGCCCTTTAGGTATCGATGCTAACTGCCCAGTTCAACGAAGCCGTAAAACTAGCTGGTCTGCCTATACCAGAGTCACGGCTGGAGATCCTTGGGACCGATCCTATCTACTACTCGCCGTTCAAACTCGGTGAAGGATCTGCTGTTGTACATGGCCTCGTAGGGTCGAAAATAGATGAACTATGGCAGCTGCAAGGACACCCCCCGCAGAGCCTGCGTATCGATATGAGGCATTCCGCCGCATCATTAAATTCCATGAGTTGGCTAAGTTTAGAGAATATGCCAGAAAACTTCCGGAATCAGGACATGACAAGAATTTACAGGTGCGGTGACGGTCGATACTTTCACTTGCACAGATCCTTTCGTGATGCACCGATCGTTGCGGAACAAATAGGGATAGATGAGGATGCTGACCTCGAAACAATTGCTGCCGCAATGGCGAAACAAAACTCATTTGAGCTTGAAGCAGCACTTATTAGTAAGAAAGTCACTGGAGCAGTAGTAAGAAGCCCCGAAGAATGGCGAAGACATCCTCAGGGACAATTCCTCTGGGATAAACCGGTCATTGAAATTACTAAAATTGGCGAAGGACCCGTTGAGAACTCGAAGGGTGGTGAGCGACCACTCTCAAATCTACGAGTACTAGACCTAACCAGAGTTCTTGCCGGACCGGTCAGTGCCAGAACTCTTGCGGAGCACGGCGCTCAAGTGATGCATGTCGCATCACCAAGTCTACCTACCATGGAGATGGCAGAAATGGACACAGGGCACGGCAAACGTCAAATTCATCTTGATCTCAATAAAGGTGATGACGTCGAAACCTTGATGAATCTCGCTAAGAACGCTGACGTCTTTAACCAAGGTTTTCGCAAGGGCACCTTGGATCGCCGTGGGTTTGGTCCCGAAGCAATGGCTAAGCTAAGACCAGGTCTGATTTACGTCTCCGAAAATTGCTACGGACACGGAGGACCATGGTCCGAGCGACCAGGCTGGGAACAACTTGCTCAAACGGTTTCAGGAATTGCCCAGATACAAGGAGAGCTAGCACCGTTGGAACCTGATTGGGACCGGGCACATGCCGCAGGGACTGATCCTTCAGTTCCGCGCCTAGCTCCGGCACCAATGAACGACTACAGTACCGCGTATTTTGCGGCGTATGGGGTCCTGGAAGCTCTCAGAAGACGCGCGACGGAGGGGGGATCTTGGCACGTCCAGGTATCCCTCACTCAGACGGCGATGTGGTACTTGAAACTAGGCCTTAACTCCAGCTCGGATCTCGCACCCCTCCTTCCGCTGGCGAGTGAAACAAACATTTTCAGCAAAGAACTTCAGAAAGAAACACTATATAAACTCATTGAAAAACCACCTGCCGCTAACGCCACCGGTAATATTGAACATTTCTTCGAGTCACATGAAACCGGCTACGGTCTAATGCGGCATCTGTCACCGGTGCTGGAAATGTCCGATACACAACCACATTGGGAATTTGGTAGTAGGCCCTTAGGAAGTGACGCGGCTGCATGGGAATAAAAATGAGGGCTTGCTGGTAAGCCCTCATTTATTAATCGCTATTTACTTAATATCAGCCACAAGTAGTCTGAATCAACAACCGTGTCACCAGATATGGATCCATATTTGATGCGGGGCGTCGGTCTTCCAAATAGCCCTTCTGATCTACCTCTACCTGCCAAGGAATCCTGATCGATGCGCCCCGGTCAGAAACGCCATAACTGAACTCATTAATACTCTGAGTCTCATGTAAACCGGTCAATCGATTCTCATTGCCGCTTCCGTAGTTCTGAATGTGCTCTTGTATGTTCTTACCGAGCGCTTCACATGCATCAATTATCGGCTGATAAGACTCTCGCATCGCCTTTGTCGAATAATTTGTGTGACAACCGGCACCGTTCCAGTCACCTCTGACTGGCTTAGGATCTATCGAAACAACAACCTCATAATCCTCCGCAACTCGGTGAAGCAGCCAGCGGGAAACCCAGAGCTGGTCAGAAACTTCAAGGGGACCTAGTGGTCCTACCTGAAATTCCCACTGACCGGGCATCACTTCAGCGTTCGTACCAGCAATGCCAATCCCTGCATCGATGCATGCTGAAGCGTGTACCTCTGATATTTCTCTACCGAAAATGAGGTCCGTGCCCACTCCACAGTAGTAGGGGCCTTGTGGACCCGGAAATCCACCTTCAGGAAATCCAAGTGGTTGCTGACCATCAGCTTCAAACAGAGTATATTCTTGCTCAATTCCAAACCATGCCTCTTCAGACGCAAACTTCTCCGCCACCTCAGCACACGTAGCTCGAGTGTTGGTCGGATGCGGGGTCATGTCTGGAAGAAGTACTTCACAAAGAACTAAGCGATCGTTACCGCCCCGTATGGGATCTGCACAGTCATAGACTGGACGTAGCACACAGTCTGAGTTGGCACCTGGCGCTTGGTTTGTGCTGGAACCGTCAAATCCCCATATCGGAAATTCGGTTGACCCGTCCGGCATTATCCTCGTCTTGGACCTCATTAACGGCGTAGGTTCAGTCCCGTCGATCCATATATATTCTGCTTTGAAAGCCATCATCCCCACCTTTCTTACCAATAAGCTAGTTACCAGCTGAGCTGGACCGCGTGTTCCTATGGTCAATTATTCGCCTGAATTATTTCATGCACATTTCCAACAACGGACATTGAGATTAATGGACTCTGAACATTCGTGCGCAAAAAGGCTTTAACTAGAATTTCAGTCCCTATAGCGATCAACAAATCGATAACCAACGTTACGCACGGTCTCAATGAATTCTTCGTCTGCTTCGATTCGAGACCGAATTCTCCTCACATGCACGTCGACCGTCCGAACGCCACCAAAATAGTCGTATCCCCACACCTGATTCAGCAAAACCTCCCTTGTATAAGGTCTCCCAGGACTAGAAGCTAAAAAGCTGAGAAGTGCATATTCCTTGTAAGTGAGCTCGACTGTCTCATTGTTAAGCTTCACTTGCCGTCTATTCAGATCAATCACAAGTTTTCCGTGCCTGAGTCGACTATCAGAATCCGTCCCTAAGCTTCGGGCAATCTGTTGGAATATACGAAGGCGCAGTTCTGGAATTGATATAGGAGCTTGAATAAAATCTTGAAACTCAAGCGATCGTAAATTTGAATATTGTGAATCAGGACTAATCAACAAAACCGCAGGTGTAGCCGAAACTGCTTCATCACGAAGAATCGCCGCGAGTCCACCCAATGAAAGACCTATCTCAACGTCAATAAGAACACATACAGGGCGCCAAGCCCGAGCCTCCTCGAGACACTCCCGAGAGCTCGCTACTATCTTTGCGAGTCGCCCGTCCTCCTTCGCCACAATTTCAATATCCCGTATGTGGTCTGGATTAGATGTCAGTGCCAAGTAACCTTCCATTCTGCGATTCTATCAGTCGAGACCCAACCCACAATCAGAACATATGTGCTACTATAGGACGATCTCTAAGCCGTGAGGACCAGTCCATTAGTAGGCTGCGACTCATTTTCATGCTGAGCCGATTGCATATAGGGGGTATATATCGCTAGTCTCGTAGGTCGTGCGTCAAATATTCACATATTTGGAAGTGAAATGCGCAAAACTACGTGTGCAATCTAAGCACAGAAAGAATTAAGTACGGCAGAGTGGAATATGGATTTCCGACTCCGACGCACTCGAAGGGTTGGCCGTTGTGAAAGTAATGTTTGTTGAGACAGTTGAGGGATCTGGTTCTCGGGGCGACGTCAAAGATGTCAAGCCAGGATATGCCCGAAACTACCTTCTTCCGAAAGGACTCGCGGTTCCTGCTACTCCACATGCTGTGGAACGAGCTGAAGAACTACGAGTCGCTGAGGCGGAACGTCAGAAAGTTCAAGATGCGCATTACCAAACACTTGTTGATCGCCTGACTGAATCACCTATTATCATAGGTGTGCGTGTCGGCGAGCAGGGTCGACTTTATGGGTCCGTCAACAATGCTGATATTGCCGAGAAAGCTGGGGAAATACTCGGTGAACAGCTTGACCGACGGAGGATTCTCTTAGGAGAAGCCATTCGACAAGTTGGTGTCTATTCGGTTCAGTTGCGATTGTCTCCAAATGTGCAGCCATATGTTTCTGTGGTTGTGGTGGACGAGGAATCGCCAGACGGTCTGGAAAAGGCCGCTGATCTTCTTTTGAATCCTCCCGAAAACGTCGAAGACGTTAATGATGATTCGGAAAATGAGGATAGTGAATCGATTGACTCTGAAAGTGACGATGCCATTGCTAGTGCGTCGGAATCGGAACCAAGCCAAGAAGAAGACGAGTAGGGTAACCGATTAGCAGATAAACTCTCTCCGCCCTGAATCAGCTTAGGCTGAGGGCGATTTTAGAAAAGTTGATCCGTGTAGACTTTGGTCCCTGCGTCATGCACCAGAGGTTTCGGAATGGTCAATTCGAATACGGGTCAGCTAAGTGCTTTCCCTCAACAACCGAGGTCAAACCAGCGCTTTGCTCAGCAACTCCCGCCTCACGACATAAGTGCTGAGGAAGCTGTAGTTGCGGCCATCCTATTAGACGAGACGGCTCTAGTAAAAGTCTCAGCAATACTGCAGAGCGATGATTTCTTTGATGTTTCATGCAAAGCCGCCTTCGAAGCCAGCCTACTGCTAGAGGAGCGAGGCGAACAAATCACTGCGACCACAGTGGGACATGAATTAGAGCGACTGGGGCTACTGGACACTGTAGGCGGTGAAAAATTCCTCGCAGAGGTGATCAGCAAACACTTTACAGCTGAAGGTGTTGAAGCTCACGCACGGATAGTCCGCCGAGACGGCCTCTATCGCCAAGCCATTGAAGGATTCAATTTACTGCTACAGAAAGCATATGAAGGTGGAGCCGACCAAGAATCAGTGATTTCAATGGCGGAAGAGCTCTTGCTCAATATACGCGGCGCAGTTGGTAGCGGAGACTTTCAACGAATAAGTGAAATTCTTGAAGAAATGTTGGCTAACGCTGACGACGATGAAAACTTGTCAGAAAGAGTCGTGGAGAGCGGGTTTCATGACCTTGATGCACAGTTAAATGGAGGTTTCCAACGAGGAAACTTGATTATCGTTGCGGCTAGACCAGGCCATGGCAAGTCCGCTCTCGCCTTAAATTTTGCTCGACACTGTGCGCTGGAATCAACTGGCACAGTCGCTCTTTTCTCGCTAGAAATGAGTGGAATTGAGCTAGCGAAACGGCTACTTGCCTCAGAGTCGGGTATCTCATCTCCTAAATTAACTTATGACGATGAACATGAAGTTGAACTTCAAAAAGTTATGACCGCTCACGGCTCTCTGTCTGACGCAAATATTTATATTAACGAACAGGGTGATCTCACTGTTGCTGAAATCCGAGCCGCTGCAAAGAGAATGAAGGCCGAACAAGGTTTGGATTTGCTGATAGTGGATTATTTGCAGCTCGTAAGTAGTGCTCAACGGTATGATTCACCGGTAGCAAGTGTTACCCAGATTTCCAGAACCCTAAAACAAATTGCGCGTGAGTTGGACGTGCCTGTAATCGCTGCTGCCCAGCTAAATCGCGCCGTTGAGCAACGGAAGCCCCACATTCCAATCTTGTCAGATCTACGTGAATCAGGATCAATTGAGCAAGATGCTGATGTTGTAATGTTCATCTATAGAGAAGCGGAATACCACAAAAGCGAGGACCCCCAAGATTGGCCTCCCGACCTTGACCCGAGACAGGCCAAAATCATAATAGCTAAGCACCGTAATGGGGCGACCGGAGTGATTGACCTTCACTGGGAAGAAAATCTAGCCACATTTAAAGAATATGAACTCTACTCCGAACCGGCGGGGAATCCCCAAGAGACCTCCTTTAGCGATTTCTAAGGAGATCTTTTGGACAAACATACACTCCCTGCTACTCTATTCAAAACTGGTCAAAAAATGATACCTGTTCCGGCGCAGTTATTCACTGAAATACTTCCTCGCCTTCATAATGAATCCCAACTGCGGGCAACTCTGTATACCTGGTACGCAATCGCGTCCAGAGGCAGTGGTCAGAGGTATGCCTATTTATCCCAGCTATTAACTGATCCTGTTTTACTCAGCTGGTTTACTCATCTTGGTGGCAAAAATGGCATCCTACACGGATTAGATCTCAGCTGTAGAGAAGGTATATTCCTGCAGTTACAAATTGATGAAGACGATAAAATTCTCGCTCCGAATGATGAGTCAGGTGCTCGACTGATCTCCAACCTGAAAGCTGACATGAAATCTGAGTTAGTGGCTCACCGTAACCAATCGCGCGGTTCGAATCCTAGAACTGACTACGAAAAAGCCGCAGTGAGCACAGTCATAGAAAAATATGAGAATGAAATCGGGATCTTGACCCCGGTGATCGCGGACATGATAGCCATTGCTGAGCAAGCGTACCCAACTACCTGGATCCTTGAGGCCCTCGATATCGCGGCACAATCTAATGCCCGATCTTGGAAATACGTGACTGCAATACTGGCTCGCTGGAAAAACGAAGGGAAAAGCAATGACAACGAGGAAACTTCAGGATTTTCTTCCCGACAATCAGGAAGAGAACAAAATAGATACGACTCCGTCATTCGAAAAAGAGCCGACTCCGATAAAAGTTGACTACGAGTGTCCACTATGCGGAGATATGGGGTTCGTGAGGCACACAACTAATGTGCAAGACGAACGTTTCGGACGTTCGTATCCTTGCTCATGTACTATCGAAAGACGTAAAAATCGGCTTACGGAAACACTTCTTGCAAACTCTGGGCTCGGCGCACTCAAACGACTTAACTTCGACAACTTAGTAAGCGTCGGGAGAACGCCCGACAAAACCAATCAAACAAATTACGAAAAAGCGACTCAAATAGCTAAAGACTATTCAGTAGCGATGCACGGATGGTTGGTAATTCTTGGAGAGCATGGGAGCGGCAAAACACATGTGGCAGCCTCCATAGTGAATGCGGCAATCGCTCGGGGTATTCCAACCATGTTCTTCTCTGTCGCAGATCTCGTCGATTATTTCCACTCTGCGCTCAACAAAGAAAAAAATGGTGAAGCTATTGACCAAGGGTATTCCGCATTATTGGATATACCTCTCCTCGTTATTGATGATTGTCACAGCCAAATATCAGGTGAGTGGGGTCAGCAGAAGTTTGACCAGTTAATTAATCATCGTTGGAACGCCAAATTGCCAACCGTTTTCACCACCTTAGCTCTGAATGACGAGCTGGATCACAGATTGAGTATTCGACTATCCGATGACAGGAATACCCAGATTGTGGACCTTGGAATCTGGGAAACTGCTCCGTACAGTTTCATCGGTGCGATGGATAAATCAACAGTAACGAAGTTTAAATTTGAAAATTTTGTTTCCGATGGTATCGGGCTTTCCAAAACACAACGGCAAGATCTAATCTGGCTGGAGGGAAGATTAAGAGAGTGGGCAGCTCAACCCGATGGCTGGATTGTTCTCACTGGGAGTCACGGTGTTGGAAAAACACACCTCGCCTGTGCGATTGCAAATGTTCGAATGGAACAGGGTGATAGGGTCGCTTTCGCGACAGTCCCTGATCTACTCGACCACCTGCGAGCGTCCTACAAACAGGACCAATCCGAATCGTACGATCAAACCTTCAAGCGATTATTAGAAGTCAAACTGCTTGTACTTGATGATCTTGGAGCTCATAGATCTTCTGATTGGGCTGAGGAGAAAATTTATCAGCTGATTAACCATCGTTACACAACAAGAGCCTGGACGATCATCACGATGAATGGTAAGCCTAGTGATCTCGAAGACCGAATTGCGAGTCGTTTAACTTTCACAGAACTCTCGGAAGTCTACAAGGTAGAAGCGCCAGATTTTAGGACGCTACGACCAACTTCCTAGTTTCACGGGCGGGGCATCACACCCTCTTGCCAGTGTGAACCGTCCGCAC
>DEAP01000054.1 GCA_002348225.1 Dehalococcoidia bacterium UBA2979 | reverse complement strand
TGAATACTGGCAGGAAAATCAGACCCCTCGATTGCGTAATCTTCTCCCATGTGGAGTGAACGCTCGCCGCGCTGCGTCCCCGCCTCCAAACGAACATCGGCACCATGAACCGTAGCATGAGCCATAAGCATTGCTACCGCACCATGACTTTGATGAATTGCCAAAGACTGAGCGTAATATTCAAAAATATCCCTCAGTTTTTCTTGGTACTGACCGTACCAACCCGAAGAGTCACTCATGAGATCTACTGCAGTTCCCCTTCGGAGGAATGGAACACAGCCAACAGCAAGCGGACCTCCATTTGTCTCGACTTTGACTATCCCTCCCACATCAGGAGGCTTTACATCGCCGACAAAGTGGATGTTGTAGGGTTTCAATATTTTGCCCATAGCTTCAAAAAATGGGGCAGAATCATGGTTCCCGGCTATCGCAATCACCGGTATTGCCCCATCGTTAGATAGTTTTCTCATAGCATCAATCCCGATGTCCATCAGGGCGGGCGTAGGTGTACCTTTATCCCAGACATCGCCCGAAAGCAACACGGCGTCTACAGATCGACTTTGACATATTGCATGTAATTCCTGAATTGCAGCCAGAAATTCGTCAGTCCGGTCGACTGAACCAAGTTTCTTTCCAACATGCCAGTCTGACGTGTGCAGAATTTTCACGAATAATCCTTAGTGTCACGATATAGACCATTATACCCGCGCACAGACAGCGAAATGTATATCTACGCACTTCACATTCTTATACAAAACAGGTTACGATGTCGACATCGAGACAAGTTATATACGTAGTGAAGGTAGAAACAATGGTGGCACCGACTGAGCTTGAACCTATCTCCGAAGCAATCACCGATAAGGAGGCTCGGAAATCGTACGAGCAACTTAGGGAAAACATCATCGATCGCGACCAAATCGCAGCCACTTCCACACTATACGAGCTCCTTCACCGGGGCCGCTCTAAAGTTGAAATCCTTTCGGAGACTGTAAGAACACATGCTCCCTACACGCACGTCCCCTATCACCAGAAGATTGATCAGGGCATAGTTCGCTTCGTGAATAATGACCATTGCTTGCTTTCAGGGGGGGCCACTCTGCGACTTGAGGGATACATGTCGAAGCACTTCGAACACCTCCCATTGGCTCAAACTGTCTGGTACGTACCAACTGGATTAGATATTTGGAATCAGTTAAAAGGGAAAATGCCCGGTCATTACGGCAGAAGAGTCTATGATGCCTCGAAATATCCTGAGGGGCCATTAGACCCTGAGGTGCATTGGAACGACGAACAACCAAAGCCCATAGAAGGGACTTTTGAGGAGGGTGTTGCCGACTGGTTTCAACTAGTTGAACGAGGGGACGTACCTAACTCCTATAGACAATGGCTGGGCCTCTGGGAAGACACTGCGAGAAGAAAGGATCTGCTTGCGAATACGGTCTTCGCCGGTCTTATGGATGTTCAAGACAGAATCATGTACAACCGATCTTTCACTACCGGACATAAAAGTTTCCGAGCTAGAGCAGCTATCGAACTTGGCAACAGAATCGGTTGGGATAATGCCCACCATGTGATCTATGCGAGCGTCCCCGATATCGCGGTTGGTCCCAGGTGGTATTCAGCTTACGAAGCAGCTGGTCAAATAATGTTGAATCAGCTCGAGGAAGAAGCCCCCACATCCTCACTAGCTGCCACGCAATCAACTAACACCGACCGACGCTTATTCGCGCAAGAACTCCCCTTATCACCTATTGAAGAGGAAACCTTAATTCGCTCGATTCTCAGGGAAGAGGAAGCCGCTTATTTTGAGGCGATCACGATTTTATTGAAAGCAGGTCGTTCTCCGAAAGCTATCCTTGATGCAATTCAGATAGCCTCGGCAAGAGTTGTGCTCGCGATAGCTGATCCTCCGGCGTACAGCATGCCACAACATGGATTCGAATATACAAATACGCTCGCCTGGTTCTATGCAAATTTCGAACATGAGCACAAAACTAAACTTTTGTATGTGGCGGCAAATTTCATCAACCAGTGCGCAAGACTGATTCGTGATATGCCAGACTACAATTATCAGAGCCATCAAACTTCTCGCTTCAGCAAAGTACTCCAAGCGCGTTCCTTCCGTCTTCCTGAGGGAGTCGACCAAATGTCGGCGCGGCAATTACTCCATAAGATCGACGAGTCAATGATGGTACTGAACCAGGATGCGAGTGTGGCCTATGTACAAGCGTATCTCGAGGCAGGCCACGAACGTGAATCGCTTATTGCAATACTAGCAATGGGAGCTGTGAAACAGGGCAATGACCCGCACAATCAGGAAATCGGACTTTGCATGATAGAGGATTATAAGCGGAGCTCTTCATCATTCCGCGATGAGCTCCTCATGGCGAGTGCTAGGCACACTGCTGGTCATCAAAAATATGGAGACTCACTCGAACTATATAGACGGTATTCAGATTCGCTGGGAATAGAAATCCAGAACAGCCCACAAAATGGGACAGCTTCGAACGAAGAAATTATTGAGTCCTTCGTAGACGATATTGATCTCTATCTAGAGCCTCAGGTAGGTGGAGCACCGGTCGCAGTAGATTAGATCCAGCTCTAAATATCTTCTGACAAAGAAGAATCCAAATTCTCAAACAGGTCGGTATCAGTTTCTGCTGCTCGCTCCTCTGCTCTAGTAGCCCATGGTGTTCGAGGAAAATTCAAGACCACTGGTAACGGTACCGCAGGTTGGCCAAGAACCATGGTTCCGGGCTTCAGGAGTTTTGCTCTCGCTCTGGTAGAAGGCAACATCCATCCATATTGATTCCTCTCAGATTCTGCCGGATCTAGTCGTCCAGCGACTCGTATTGAAGCGTTCTCCATCACATCTGGCGCCACTCTCGAGGCACTTTGTTGAGCACCTATCAGCAAAACTCCCAACGAACGTCCCCGCTGAGCAATGTCAATCAACATGTCTTTGATCGGACTTTCCCCCTGTGCCGGAGCATATTTATTCATTTCATCAAGCACAATGATTGACAGAGGAGTTCGCTTTCCGGTCTCTTCCTTTTCTTCAAATGTGTCTTTCAGTAAAACGCCAACTACAAATCGCTGTGCCAATTCATGAAGTGAATTAATGTCTACGACAGTAACTGTTGCGAGATCCCTATTAATGCTTTGCTGAGACCCAGATCTCACCAAAGACCCTAATCGATTCGGACGGGATGCCGCCTCGAGACGCCGAAGGAACGCCAGTACTGTACCCCGCTCAATGCTCCCAACCCAGTCGGGATGGGGATCAATATCGTCCGGGTCAATGTAACTTCGAACCACGGAGACCATTTCCTCTAAATTATGTATTTGCTGCTCTCCCGATCTTGGAGCCACCGCCTTATTGCCTTCCTGGGAGCTCTCCCGTTCAGAAGGATGCCTGAGGACTACAGCCCCATTCGTCCCTGCGACATTTACTGCCCAACGGCGTAGCTGAGCCTGAACTCTCTCTAGAAGGAACTGCAACTGATTCCTGGAATCTGAAGCATCAGTGAAAACGTACTGAAGGAGACCTTTATCAATGAATTCTCGCGGAGTCCAGTAGAAGGCAGTCACTCCAGTGCGATTAGCGTTAGGCAACACCGAGTCGACAGATGAATCACCCCTCGGTGGGGCCCAAAAAGAAACTGACGGAATATTTGGCTTTAAGCTAGCCTGGCTTTCATCACTGGCCTGAACGAGTTGGAACGGAGTTGGTTCGACCCCAAGCTTATCCCACATTTCTCTATCTATATCAGAAAATTCCAAACTAGGTTTGTCAAGCCATAGGAGATCTTGTCCTTTGACATTGAAGACTAAGATGCGAGTATTTTGTAAAGAGTGACCAATCATATCGTGATCATCTGTAGTCTTTCTCTTGTAAGACCCCCCGGTAAGCATCCGCAGAAAGAAAAATGCGAAAGTTGTTTTCGTAGCAACTCCTGATACTCCACTGATCGACATGTGACCGCCCTTGGTCCCATCAAAAAAATCTAGATCTAAATAGACGGGTGAGCCATCTCTCGCCAGTCCTACGGGCATCGATCTGCCCATATCATCGACATACAATGCATCATCCCGCGAAGGTCCAGTCGCACGATTAACGACTTCACCAGCCAGTGGAGCAGTCCAAACCTCAGGGATCATTCGAGTAATGGACACGCTAGCGGTTCGAATTCGCTCAGCTGGAAGAACTCCGGAGTCACCTATGCGACGAACGTCTGTCTCATAACTAACTCCTTCATACGTTGACTCACTTTCTGTAACTACTCCGTATGTAGCTAGAGGTGATTCGAGCCCAGGGACATCTGAATAGACCACGACCAAGTCGTCCACTGCCAGATAAGCTTCATCATCGACGATGACTCTGAATTCCTGGGTATTTGTGCGACTGTCACCCACTACTCTCCCGACTCGGTCCGTGCCAGCTTCTTGCTCACTCATGCCTAGTCCTCATCTCATGTACACCGCTTCGCGCAGTTTCCTATTCACTAGTTCCGCGTCACCCAGGCCACGTCTTAGCTCCCGTTCGAGGGCACCAATAGGTATCAAATTTTGTGGTGCCCGCGGGTCAAGATGAAGAGGGGGTGCTGCAATAGGCAAATACTCTGTCGTCATTGCCGCGTATGAAGCTACCTCATCCATGGATAGCTCAGCGGATACCTCGAGACGAGCTATACCTTGCCATCCATGACCACCTGATATGTCCCCTACACGAATGTACCAAGAAAAACGAGGGAACGAGCCTTCAATACGAAAAATTGGAGTTCTCTGTCCGAGCTTTATTTCTGGAACAACTTCGGCAGGTTTACCGGAAAGGTATTGCCTCTCATTACTTTTGATATAACCAACAACAAATACCGGATGATCCCGCCGTACCCTGCCATCAGCTATCACCAGACTCCCAGGCTCATAGTCAATTGATTTTGCCAGTGATACTTCCAATTCTGACATTTGCTTTTGCATCGCATCTTGCAGGTCAGTGAAATCGGACCCTTTAGAGTGTCTGATTTCAAACGGTAACAACGAACTATCGAGACTCCCCAAAGTTTCTGGTGTTACGCCTACAGGTAAAACAACCAGTCGCCGATGTAGTAGTTCCTTAAATCGAGATTTCATCAATCTCCGATCCCAGTGGACAACACCGGCCCCCACAGCGCCTAGAAGAGCGCTTCGAGGTACCACATCATTTTCACCAAAAATCTCTAAACGAGCTTCTATCCTTTGAATCCCATCAATGAAAAAAATATCAAGTGGGTCACTAGGTAATGCAGTCTCAATACCTCTCCAATCTCTAGCAATGTATTCGACCGAATCATCAATTTCGACGGAATCAGAATCGCCGAAATCTTTGAAATCCAAATTAGTTCCATAACCTGGATCCCAAGCCGATACCGATACTATTGCTTTGCTAACTGGATTCACCATTCGTAACAGCCTAAACCCCTATACGGGTGGCTTGTCAACAATTATTCCCTGCTCAAAGAAGGTTTCTATCTCTGAATCAGAATATCCAATTCTCGATAGGATTTCTTCATTCGCCTCGCCGAGTGCTGGCGGACCAGACCACCAGTCATACCGTCGACGCCCGTCGTACATAACTGGGAATCCGTCACTCTGTGGTTCTTCGCCAGTTGCCCACTGGGTATATGAAAAATATCCGGTGTCTTCTAGGTGTTGATCTGAGAGCAATTCAGGCGGGGACAACACGGCCCCGCTCGGGATTCCTTGACTCTGCAGAGAGTCCAGTAATTCATGTTTATCAAAACCTCGCGACCATAAATTCATCTCATGCATGAGTGCACTTCTATTGAGTCTTCTCGCATCCGGGCTCAGGAACAATTCATTTTCATGCCATGCCTTTCCGGCGAATTCAGAAAATGCTATCCACTCAGACTCGTCTCTGCACGTGACTGTTAGCCATTCGTCATCTCTATTCGCCGTCAAGGGAACATCAGACGGCCGATCGGATGTAGGTTTGTGGCTATTGAATTCCTTTGTCGCGAGAGGAGCACATCGGAGCACTGCCTGAAAAGCATGACTAGGACTGTCATTTCCAATCCGTGACGGCGCCGTGCCTTCTAGTTGTGTTTGTATGTAGTATTCACCGAGATAGGCCGCCATCGCTTCAGATTGGGATAAATCGACCAAACTCCCTTCACCTGTTTCCTCACGATGCTGCAACGCTGTGAGCACGGCAGTGGCAGCTGTGACACCAGCAGCAGCATCAGTCAGGGCCATTGATGTTACTCGCGGTTCAGTCTCGCTATACCCCATGATTTCAGGCAGTCCTGACAATGGCTCTATGCTCGGGCCAAGGCCCACGTACGCCTTATAGGGCCCTTCACGACCAAGGGCAGGCATCGCGATATAAATCAGTGATGGATTAATTGCACGCAATGATTCATAGTCAAGTCCGAGAGACGGCATTGCACGAACACTGAAATTTTCGATAAGGACGTCACTATCCTGTACTATTTTACGAAAAATCTCTCTGCCTTCTTCCGACTTCAAGTCAACTGATACTGACCGTTTATTTCGATTCAATTTATTATTTAAACTATGCCGATTCCATAACTGACCTTTTTCAAGGTCCTGCTCCTGAACTCCACTATTCTGCGGCACGACTGGGCTGGTCATTGGGCCACGACCAGTCGGCGCTTCAATCTTGATCACATCTGCGCCTAGATCGCCCAATATCCGTGCACAAACTGGTCCGGACCAAATTCTTGTCATATCTGCAATACGGAGACCCGAAAGTGGCCTTTCCTGTGGATTGCTTGGTTTATCTACCGAGACCGGAGTTTCACTCGGGATGTTTATATCCTCAAAATTTGTGAAAGGCATCAACTGTTCGTCCGGTTGTGCTTGAAATCCAGAAATAGTGAACGGAGATATAGGTGCTTGAACATTCTCGAGGCCATCAATAGGCTTAAAAAAACCTCTATGCTTTAGTTGTGGATCATCGAACACCTGGGAAAGAGGGACCGAAATCCCTACAGGAACCCTCCAGGTTTCCTGGCCATCCTTCAGTACGTCTCTGACTGATTTATCCTTCAGGAAATCCCTGATGATTGATTCTATTTCATCTTCATAGCGCATTCGGTCTGTGTTCAGTAACCACTCCTCTTTCTCAGCAAGCTCTGTACCGCCCACCCATAAAGCAAATGCTGGCCAGAAATTCGGAAGAATATTGAAACCCACCCATCCGTCTTGTGCAGGCAAGAGAGTAGTCGGGCACAAATTTTGAAATCGATTCCCGTGCCTTGAACGAACCTGTTTATCAAATATCCACATCGTATCGGTGAACTGATGGAGAGACGCAAGCGTTTCAAAAACTGAGATATCGATAATCGAGTTGTTTTTTCCATATAGCAACTCGGAAAGCCCCAGCACGTAAGCGTAGCTTCCTGCTTGGTAGTAGCAGTATTCGGATGGGAGAGTCAACGGCTCTCTTCCAGGATCGCCAGAAAGCCACGTATAGCTACCCATGGCGTTAAGTGTTGCTGATGTTCCTTCGTAGTTTCTATATGGTCCTTGCCGACCAAAGTTTGTAATAAATATTTGAGGACAAGCAATACTGTCCTTAAGTGGACCCGATACGTATCGATCAAGTTCTGCTGG
>DEAP01000073.1 GCA_002348225.1 Dehalococcoidia bacterium UBA2979 | reverse complement strand
CCCCCGCCACTGCATTCTTTGCTACATAATCAGGAAACCTTCCGATTGCAGAGAAATGCGTACGGGACAGGTGCTCAGGATGTTCTTCTGCTACTTGCTCTATATCTATCCCACCCATATCACTAAAAATGACAAGAGGCTTCTTCGCACGTCCGTCATATGTCACGGCCGCATAATATTCCTGTTCAACGTCCATCTGCTCTTCGACGAGTATCCCCACTGGTTTATTTCCGTTGATGCTTAAGGCAAAAATATCGATTGCCGCTGCTGCTGCTTCGTCAGCTGATTCGGCAAATTTTATGCCACCCGCTTTCATTCTTCCACCACTCAGAACCTGAGATTTAAGGGCAACTGGTCTGTTGATACCGATCACTGCCGAGCGTACTTCTTCAGCAGTCTGACAAAATTCAGATGCCGGAACTGCGATCCCGTATTCACTGAGGATTACTTTCGATTCGTACTCATAAAACCGCATTGATATCCACCATCCAATCAAACCAGATAAAGTGTAATAACGTCACATCCCATATGACTTGGCCATCTCGACATCATTTTCAGCGATCATGGTCGCCAAGTCAAAGATAACCTTCGCCTGCTTCCACGTTGCGTCATCCTGCATTTTTCCATCGACCATCGCGACTCCTGAACCGTCGGGCATTGCCTCTAGTATCCTGCGGGCCAACTGTACCTCCTCGGGATCGGGTGAAAAAACGTTTCTTGCTATATCTATCTGGGATGGATGAAGAGACCATGCTCCCACACACCCTAGCAAAAATGCCGACCGGAATTGGTCTTCACATCCGATGGGATCACTAATATCGCCAAACGGTCCATAGTACGGATAGATCCCAGCGTTCACGCAGGCGTCCACCATACGAGCAATGGAATAGTGCCAAGGGTCCTGTTGAGCAGTCGTACGTTCAGCGGCAGGGTCTGTCTCATCAGGATCAGTCCGGACACGATAAAACGGATGGCCTCCACCCACTCTGGTTGTCTTCATTCGACGTGATGCGGCTAAGTCAGCTGGTCCGAACGACATGCCCTGCATCCTGGGAGAAGCCAATGCGATATCGTCAACAGCAACTACTCCACCGCCGGTCTCGAGAATTGCATGAATTAAGATCGGTTCCTGGACCTGATACTTCGCTTCGAGTTGAGCGAGCAGCCGGTCAACATAGTGCACGTCGGACACACCCAGAACTTTCGGAATCATAACTACGTCCAAGTGGTTACCTATTTTAGATACAAGTTCTATTAAGTCGTCTAAAAACCAAGGTGAGTCCAATGCATTAACTCTGGTCCAACAACCGACCCCTGCATCCGCAAAATTGTTTTCTTGTACTACTTCGATGAAACCCTGCCTTGCAGCAATTTTTTCATCGGAAGCGACTGCATCTTCAAGATTTCCTAAAAGAACATCGACTTGATTGAGCATCTGGGGTACCCTAGCCCGCATTTTTTCGTTCGCAGCATTCATGAAATGAATCATTCGAGACGGTTTCCAAGGAATACTACGAAGGGGTTCTGGGGCCCCTATAGCCAGTGGCGAAAAAAATTCTCTGGGGTTGTTTGCCATTGAAATTTCCTAACGATATCCATACATTGTCACTCACACACGCTAACCAACTAACTCTGAATGATCAATTAAATCTAGACCTGACAATTCAAACTATGACTGCATGATTCTTAGCCCGACGCTGCGTCCAGGCATGCGCATATAAAATCGCTCCAAGAAAAGTGGCCACTGCCGCAACAACTAAGGAGTTAACGAGGCCTATTTTCAGGGCCGCAAATACGACCTCTTGTAGGGAGTCCGCAAACGGTGAACCACCTGGACCAAGCTGCCGCCAAACAAATGCAAGTAACCCAAAACCAATCAGACTCGGCATAGACGCGATAAAAACTGCTGCTGCAATTAATTTAAGGCGGAACCCGATACTAGTTGAGGCTAAGCTCAAAGCGAAAGTGACCGCAGTAACAGGTATCACAATGTCATTGATTTTGCTAAGCCAAATGTGAGTTGCATTGCCCCAAATTTTCCATATTCTCAAAAAGTTACCCGAGTCGCTCAGCCAACTTGAACTCACTTTGGATGGGTTGGCTAAAACCGTCTCAGGTCCGTCATAGTAAATTTCTTGAGCGGCCTCATTCCTGAGTAGCTCAGCCCAGTTATTCACGGAATCATCACGAACAGTGGTAGCTTGCAGACCGTTAGTGAATGGCCAGCCGGTGGGAACGACATAACTCGTATCGTCACTGTTTCCCGCCAACTCTTTGAGCTCTTCCGCTTGCATTTCAAGCATCGGCGCGACACCAATTAAGCTCTCTATCGTGTACTCGATAGCGGTAATTGTTGGGCGCTCAGAAGTAATCCTCTCCAGCGTCACGGTGGTAATAGTTATGCCAAATGTGATGGTAAAACATAGAACTGCTATTTTAGACACGTAATCTGATGCCCATTCAAGAGCATTGGCTATTGGTCTTACTCCACTTACACCTGACAAACTCGACCTCATATTTCCATAATTAGTCCTCGGTATAGAGGATTTAGGGACGTATCGCGCACGGTAATATGCGACCCGTCTTTCTCACAATCTTTGCTAAGTAGATTACCCTAAATGTCAATGATTAGAAGAACTGTTTTCAAAAAAAGTAGCATCCTCACAATATGTGTATTTCTGATTTCATGCGTATCACTAATCGTTCTGCTGCAGGCCAGATATCAAAATAATCGATGGCAAATCGAACGTTTTCAAGCAGTTCAATTAACACACTCGATTATCAGAGTTATTAAGTACGATGCCATAGCAAGTCAACTTCCCGAGACTGAACTTCAACAATATTTGGCTAAGTCCTCCCGATCAAAAAAGAAGATTGAGCCCATAGTAGAAATACAACTGGAACAACGGATTCAGCAAGCAATCAAGGAGTTAAATCTAGGCATTCCCATCCCATTGATCGGGCAACCTTTTCCACCAGTGGTGCTTGAGCTTGCTAAGCCACCGAAGTACATGGTGCTGTCTCCCCGAGATCGAGTGGAGCACACAGGCGGATATCTGCTTAGAGAGGATCTTAAGCCAGAGCAGCTGCGACGGGAGGAGCAAGAGGCAGAAGAAACGGGAGTAATGTCGGCCTACGGAGCGGGGATTTCCGGCATAGCAACATTCCCGTCTTTAATCTCCGACGGACTACCCTATAGACAGACAATCTTCACCGCGGCACATGAATGGGTTCATCACTATCTCATATTCTTTCCACTTGGACGGACCTATTTTTCGGACGGAAAAGTTCTTAATGAAACAGTCGCTGATCTGGTTGCCGCTGATATCACGAGGTCTGTCTTGGAGAAATACCCCGAACTGCATCCTGCTAATGAAATCATGCTCCGCAACAAGCCGGACTCGACCGATCTAAAAACTCTTCGCCGAGACGTAGATGGACTACTTGCGGAAGGTAAAGTGCTGGAGGCAGAAAAACTAATGGACAACATACAAGTTCGCTGGTGCAAAGAATATCAGTCCTGTCCCCGTAGGATTAATCAAGCCTATTTGGCTTGGATTGGGCAATATGCATATCAGCCCGGATCGACTGATCCTGTGGGAGATCAGATGCGAGATATCAGATCCATCACCGGGTCCACTGAGAAATTTCTGCGGTTCGTCAGGGATATCACGTCCCGGCAAGAGCTATCAGCCCTACATTCTGAGCTAGTGGCAGCAGAATAAGCAATTTCTCATCTGATCTTATTATTCACAACAAACATCCGACTGCCGTTCGCAACGGGAGCATCATTGGAATACAGTATTACCTGGAGAGTATAGATTCCGTCTTCAAGGTCTCTGCTGTCTACAGGAATGACCACTTTACCTGACCCAACATTGTCAATCAGAGTCCGCGAGTAAGCCCCAACGGTATCATTACCTGCACCAATCCGAGCCTCCAAGTTCAACGGAATAGCTCCGGACATTAATATCTGAAATTCTTTGAGTCCGGTCACCATCTGGTAGTCTTCAAGGTCTATCCACCGGAAACCTTGATAAGCACCCGAGACCTGATTTTCAAGCTTTATAGGTATTTGGTAATAAGATTCGGGCCTGAACTCGTGAGTGTGAAATTCAGTGAAACGCAAAATATACTCGCCATCAGCGAATAGTTCTGTGTCCCACACGAATTTATGTTCCTGAGGAATCGGCTCCCGTAAAGTACTCAGAATGGTCCATGAGTCCTGTCCTACCTTTTGCAATTCGATTACACGTGTCACAACATCCGACCTGGTTTGATCTATCATTATTTGTGCGCGACCGGATAATATTTGATGTGGCATAGGATACTTGAGTTCGGTAGGGAGGGCTGTACTCTCTGCACTACCACTCAGCTTTTTAGAGTCATTCGAAGCCGTCGAACCACTTGAAACAAGAGGTTCGTCTAGCGTGGTTGGCTCGCTTACAAAATCCGACCAAGGAATAAAGTCCTGAACACCCTTAGAACTGGCCCATCCCCAAATACTCTCCCACTCAGAAATTTCATTCCAAGGGAAGATCAGCTTTAAGTTCGAGCGTCTAAATTCGTCAGGAGTACTTTCCACCGCTAGTGACCCATTACGCCAGTCCACAATGACCATCTGCCACCATCCGTCAATTGGAGATATATAGTTCTTACCAACTTCCCATCCAACTGCAGCCGGAGATTGCTTTATTTCATCGATGGTTGAATCTTCAAGTGACCCCAGATCATCAGGTGAGGTTAATTTTGGTACCGGGGTAGCCGTTACTATTTTAGCCGGTCGTTCGGACACCGATACTCTCATTATATTGTTTAAAATTTCGGTCGCGTACAGTGACTTTTCTCTCAAGAAATCGGGACACTCAGGAGTAACTAGGCGACCAGAAGGCCAACAGACCTCGACTTCTGATATGCCAGGTGGACGTATAAATTCATCTGCCTGCAGCGAAAATCTTTCGATCGAATTCAGCATCACTTGTTTCCATATCGGGAACGCGACTGTAGTGGAGTAAATATCTTTAATTATCGCGTTGTCAGAATTCCCCGCCCAAACGCCCACAACAATATTTGGAGAATATCCCATCGTCCACGTCTCTCCGACTAAACGCCCCACTTCCTGACCGGGCATACTTTCTCTAGCGAAAGGCTCACTCGTTCCAGTTTTTGCTGCGGTTGGGTATCCTTGCAATACACGTAGCCTGTCGCACGTCGCGTAGACAAGACATTGATTATCACCATCAGCAAGGATCGAGGTTGTCAGCCAAGCATACTTGGCGTCGACTATTTGTCTTTCCTCAAATTGGTTACTGATGAAGCGAGTTTCACCACTAAAATCAGTGACTTTGAGAAGAGAGATCGGCTCTATACTGCGATTACCCTCATCGACGGATGTCTCGTCAAGAACGAACTGACCGCGCATGATTCCATTATTCGCGAGTACGCTATAGCCAATAACATGGTCAAACAAAGTGATGTCACTTCCACCAGTGATCAAAGCCGGCCCGTAACCCTGTGGGTTATCTAGAGTTGTATAGCCCATGCCCCTGAGAACCTGCAGAAGATCAGGGACTCCAGCAAACAACGCCATTTTTATGGCACTCACATTGAGTGAGTTACCAAGAGACTCAGCTGCAGCCAATGGACCTACCCAATAGTCCAGCGGATCAACGGGACGCCATTCCGTTTCCGTCTCTTTGTCCATGAGTACGAGGGGCGTGTCTAGTACAGCAGTCCGTGTACCCCATCCCTTCATAAATGCAGTCATATAACCGAAGGGCTTTAGCGTAGAGCCCGGTGAATTTAGTGAAATAATATTATCGTTACGTCCCTCAATGTCGTCTCGAAAATAATCCCGAGAACCAACATAGGTCAGTATCTGGCCGTTTTTTGGGTTCAACACCATTACCGCACCGTTAAATAGTCCGGCTTCTTCACCTTTTTCCCTGATCGTGTTGTCGACAATTCTCTCTGTGTTTTTCTGCAGCGATAGATCGAGTGTCGTTGTTACTTCTAGCCCATCGTTATAAATAGCGAACGTTCCGAAACGAGCCAAGAGCTCTTCCGTAACTCTACCCAACACAAAATGAGGAGCTTCAATGTCAAATTCTACGGTTTTGAAATTCAGTGGAGCTTTCAAGGTGGCATCGGCTTGTGCTTCGGTAATAATTCCTCGCCTGACCATCAGATTTAGAACCGTTCTTTGGCGGAATTTTGCTGGCGAACCCCACACAAGTTGACCTGTGCTGGGATCGAAATTAACTGGTGAGAAAGGATCATATTTTGCGGGAGATTGTGGGATTCCTGCTAATAGAGATGCTTCAGCAAGAGTTAGGTCATTCGAATCCTTTCCAAAATATGCGATAGCTGCTGCTTCTATTCCAACGTATGGGCCACCATAGGATATTGAGTTCAAGTACCACACAAGTATGTCGTCCTTTTCATACTTTCTAGTCAATTCAAGTGCAACTACCGTCTCCTTCATTTTTCTCAAATAACTACGTTCAAATCGCTGCTGTTGAGGAATATATATATTTTTTGCCAATTGCTGAGTTATCGAAGATCCACCTGAACCCTGAAATAGTTCATCAGTCGGTGAACTGAACCAAGGTAATAAGTTTTCAATTCCAGCGCGCAAAAGGCCAGTAGAATTAAGCCCATTATTGGCATAGAAAGTGGGATCTTCGACGGCGATGGTTGCTTCCACCAGCCAAGAAGAAATCTCGTCCAACGGAACCGGCTCCCGTAAACCCTCAGCAGGATCGACGAACTGGTAAAGCAGCTCACCATTGCGATCATATATACGGGCAGAACCTCTGGAGTATTGGTCTAGTAGCCTTCGGGGCTCCACCACCTGATTGGCGACATCGCGGTAGTAGTCAAATATCCATATTCCGCCAAAAACAACAAACAGCAGCAGTAACACGATCGGCAATCCAAGAGTGAGTCCAATGAGTTTCCGTCTGAAACTGGCTCCACGTGAATCGATCGAGGCCCTTTGATGCAGTAGCTGTCTGCGTAACTTACTAATTTTATAGAGCATCTTTACGATCAATCCTACGCAACACTAATAGGTGAGAAATTCCTAGCCGCTTAAAATAGGTCGCTTCAAGACTGTAACAAAGTTTTCGAAGTAACCTACCGATTAGTCTTGAACGCACAAATATGTTGTCAAACCCAGGGAAAACATAGGTATGCTCTACTATTTCAAACAACCGCTTGTCGACGAGATTCTCAAAACCGCGATGACCATAAACTCGGGCATGCGGAACAAGGCGATTCCTTAGCCGAGTAGGAAACCAATTGACGAATGGGATATTGCCAAAAATATATTTCCCGCGCCACCAGATACCGTGAGTCTCAAAGGGATAACCTCGATTTGGTGCGAATAATACGCAATGGCCGCCTATTCTCAGGACACGGGCTACCTCGTTGAGTGTAAGAAAATCGTCATCTACATGCTCGATAACTTCGTTTAGCAGTACGAGGTCAAACCGGTCGGCCTTCAAAGGCAGTCGTTCGCTAGCAGCAGCTACAAAGTCGACACTACGACCGTTATCCCGGTCCGACCCCTCTTCTCGATTTTGCGCCACGTTCAATCGCTTAATTTCAAGATCTATTCCGATACAATTTCCATTCAAATCACTCATTGCTCGGACGTACTCACCCACCCCACAACCCAAATCAAGAATCTGAGCACCGGGAATGTCTACGTATGATTGGATTTTTTGTAACCTTCGCCATTGCCCGAACCTCCAAACAAAAGATGGGTTCCCCAGTCTCGAGGCATCTGGCTCGCCTGATAATTTGTTCACTGATCCTCCGCGGCCGAACTTTATTAGACATGTCTACTACTAAAATATGCTAATTCTAACGAGTTGAGAAACCAATAGACCTACCAGTAACCACTATAGATTCAGTGCCGCCACTCTCGTATGCTATGAGAATGGAAATTTCAGAGGATGAAGTGTTACATGTTGCGGAACTCGCTAGGATCAAGGTGACCCTCGCTGAGTCGAGAGAAATAAAGGAACAGTTAGAGACTATTTTCCAACATTTCTCAAGTCTACAAGATATTGATACTGAGGCTGTCGATCCCACTATGCATATATCGGGAAACCAGATCGTTTTGGATCACATTGACAGAGAAGATGTTAATCAAAATATTCGATCGGATCTTATCGAGACTCCTCTCGATACTGAGCAAGTTCTACAAAATTCTCCTCGTCGAGAAAACACATTTATTAGAACAAAAGGCGTTCTCTAAGATTGTTTGGTAATGGCTGAAATGAATACTGAAATTCAATTAGGTCAAAATGCGCACACCCATGCTGACAACTTTAGAAACGGAACCTACAGCCCAGCAGAGCTGTTGAATAAAACATTGGATAATCTGGAAAAACTCGATACTCAGCTAAACGCATATATCAGCGTCATGCGGTCCGAGGCAACGTCAGCAGCTGAACGGGCTTCATCGGCCATTGATTCTGGCGAGGCAACCCCTCTCACTGGCATACCAATTGCCGTTAAAGATCTACTAAATACAAAGGATTGGAAAACTACTGCAGCATCAAAAATGCTGTCAACTTATGTCCCTGTTGAAGACTCGACCGTGGTAGCTCGACTGAAGGCTGCCGGCGCTGTACTTGTAGGCAAAACAAATTTAGATGAATTTGCCATGGGCTCTTCCAATGAGTTTTCTGCATTCGGACCTGTCAAAAACCCGTGGGATGTCAGTAGGGTTCCTGGCGGGTCCTCTGGAGGGTCAGCGGTAACCGTTGCGTCTCGGGTGGTCCCATTATCTATAGGTACGGATACTGGTGGCTCCATTAGACAGCCGGCTGCTTTTTGTGGAGTTCTCGGACTGAAACCCACATACGGTCGAGTCTCTCGCTTCGGAGTAGTTGCTTTTGCCTCATCCCTTGATCAAGTTGGACCTTTCGCTAGAGATTCATATGACTTGGCGAATCTCTTACAAGTAATCGCTGGGTATGATCCGAAGGATTCAACGTCCTCTCGAATTCCAGTACCTGACTTCTCTTCCCAACTCCTGCATGGTCTTGATGGCCTCACTTTTGGGGTCCCGTCAGATATGCTTTCGTCCGGAGTTGATCCACTCGTACAGGGTGCATTTGAAAAATCGATTGAAGTTCTCCAGGCCAATGGTGCACAGATAAATCGAGATATCCAACTGCCTTCGATAGAGGCAGCTCTACCTGTCTACTATCTCATTGCACCCTCGGAGGCCTCTGCGAATCTCGCCCGGTATGACGGTGTCAAATACGGACATTCGGCTGAGCTCGGCGAGAGTGCTGAAGAAACAATGTTTAACACCCGAGGTGAGGGATTTGGTCCGGAAGTAAAAAGAAGAATATTGATTGGCACTTACGCACTATCTGCGGGATATTACGACGCTTTTTATCTTAAAGCTCAAAAAGTTCGAACGGTGATACGAACTGAATACGAAGAAGCTCTGAATAAGGTCGATGCAATTCTTACTCCTACTACACCAACCCCCGCTTTTAAACTTGGAGCAAAATTAGACGATCCCTTAGAGATGTACCTCAATGATTTGTATACCCTGCCTGCGAACATTGCGGGACTACCAGGTCTTTCCATTCCCGGAGGGTTCATAGATGGCCTACCAGTAGGACTTCAAATTGTGGGCCGCTCATTCTCCGAGCCGACACTATTGAGAATTGCTAATGCTTATCAAACTCACACAGATTGGCACAATCAAGCACCTGACTTGTCTAGTTATTAGCTAACCTTCATATGGTTCAAAATAAATGACTTAATAAGCATGAAGACGTCCTCTGGATTCTCCGATAGTCCGTGTCCTTCCCCCTCCAAGATCTCAAGTACCTTCGGCTCACTAGCTCTTTGAAAAATATCCTCAGAGGCTGCCTTGTCCAAAACATCATCTGCTGAACCGTGGATCAACAGCAGAGGTTTGTGAAGTTTGTCGACTTCAGCAGTACCAAATCTCTGTGAAGAAAGGGCGATCACCCCGTGAACAATATCTGATAAGCCGGCGGCCCTGACCGCCACTGCTCCGCCAAACGAGTGCCCCACTAATATCGCCGATTCTGCTCCTATACCTTTCAAAAAAGATCCCGCAGCTAGGGTATCGAGAACGCTTTCTTCAAACTCACCGGCTTCCCGATATTCAACTCGCACCGTGGAAATATTTTCCTCTGAAAGTTCTCCTGATAATCGTTCATAAACTTTGTCCGCTGGGCCGGAAACTCCTCCGCCCGCTCCTCCCACACAGATAAGAGCGTTGATTGCACCCTCAACTGGACGGAAATGTAAAATTACCTCCCCCCTCGTGGTGTCTAATTGGACGTCAATTTCTCCATCTAATTCAGCTGGCCTGGCTTTGGCACCGCGGATCGACAATGTCATTTCATCCAAGTTCTTAGAGTCATCTGAGGGCTCGTTACCCTCAGATGACTCATTGTCATCGCCTCTAGGTAAACCAAAGGGGGATCTCGTACTCATGTCTGCCTCGATCTCTTAGTCTCTTCAAAATACTAATATTAACGCCTACTAATTGCTCCGTTAAAAGGGTTACTCACAGCCCCATCAATTTGTGGCGAGACACTCATCTTACCGCTAGAAGGGGGTTGCGATGGATGCTATCATTCCTTGACCAATAAGAAGATAATCAACATTGCGATGAGAGCGATCTCATCATACGAACATGACCGGAAGGATTTTCCATGACCACCGATTCTCCAAGTTATAGTCCGGGGCTAGAGGGAGTCCCGATTTGCGAGTCTGCGTTGTCATTAGTTGAAGGGGAAGCTGGAAGACTGACTTACAGGGGCTATTCCATTGAGGACCTGACCCTTCCTGAAGCAACATTTGAGCAAACAGTAGCTCTCCTTTTTGACGGTGAATTACCTAATGAAAGTCGTCTCAGTGAAATGAAAAATATCCTCCGTGAAAACAGAATTCTCGATCCGGAGATAGTAGAGCTCATCAGACAAATTGCCAAGAAAACCCATCCTATGTTTGCTATGCAGGCTGGGATAGCAATGCTTGGCCCGAAGGACAACGACTTCGAGATCAAAGTTGGCAGTATCCGACAGCGTTCCCTATCACTGGTTGCGAAAGTGGCCACGGTCGTAGGAGTGATTGCCCAATCCTTGGAGGACCGACCGTATGAAGGGCCTCGTGAGTCTGAATCCCACGCCGAGATGCTTTTAAGAATGATCACAGGTAATGAAACCCATCCGGATGGTCACGTGCATACCATGGATTCGCTACTCACACTCCAGGCTGATCATTCAGCGGGTAACGCATCCACATTCACTTCAAGAGTGGTTACTTCAACTAAGGCGGAGCCAGAAGCTGTGGTATCGTCAGCGATTGGTGCCCTGTCAGGACCCGCCCATGGAGGAGCTAATGAGGCTTCATTAAGACTCTTCATTGAAATCGGCGACCCAGACAATGCTGAGCAAGAAATCGGTAAAAAGCTCGATGATAAATTCAAAATACCTGGATTTGGCCATCGGGTGTATAGCGTTAAAGACCCGCGTTCGAAAGTCATTCAAAGAATTGCAGATCAAATTATTCAAGCCGGGTCAAAAAATGATGACTACTATAAAATTGCTCTCTCAGTCGAATCTGTGGCAACAGAACGGCTGGGTGACCGTGGGCTTTTCCCAAATGTAGACCTGTTTAGTGGTTGTGTATTTGCAGCAATCGGCATTCCAATCGATCTATTCACACCTATATTCGTTGCGGGTAGAACACTAGGCTGGGTCGCAAATATGGAGGAGCAATGGGCAAGTGGCAACCGTATCTATCGTCCAACTCAGATTTATACCGGCGAAGCACATCGCCCATATTCAAATATTGCTCAAAGGGATTGATGGCATACCTCATTGTCGCAGCTTAAGCTCTGTCCACTGGCCTACATTATGTACTCTTGAGATCATCCAATACCGAGAAGGCAGCACTCAAAAGAAACTTTAGTTATTCAGGAATGGTACGCGAATGACCGAGATATCGGAATCTGGTTCACAAAGAATTTTGACTGGAGTAAGGCCGACAGGCCCCCTGCATCTCGGTCACTATGTTGGTGCCCTTGAAAACTGGGTAAAGCTCCAATCAGATTATGAATGTTTCTTTCTGATTGCCGATTATCAGGTTTCAGATCACGCCGAGGACTTACCGAGAGTCCGACAAAGCGTATTAGATGTGGCATTGGATTGGCTAGCTGTGGGGCTTGAACCAGAAAAATGTCACTTTGTAGTAGAAAGTTCTGTGCCGGAACATGCGGAGCTTACAACATGGCTTTCTTGGTGGACGCCGCTTGGAATGCTTCAAAGAAACCCGACTCTAAAGGCTGAACTCTCTGAAATCGAGTCATCCTCAAGTAAACGGTCAGCTCCATTAGCATTTTTTAATTATCCAATGATGCAGGTCGCAAACATCCTTATGCCAAAGGCCCATTTAGTGCCCACAGGAGAAGATCAGCAGCCTCATATAGAAATGAGTCGAGAAATTGCGCGGAAGTTCAACACTATTGCAGGTAGGGATATTTTCCCAGAGCCTCAAGGGCTTATTGGAAGAGTTGGTCGTTTGGTTGGTACAGACGGACAAGCAAAGATGAGTAAAAGTCTCAATAATGCCATTTTCATTGGAGATTCTCCTGAGGATGTAAATAAAAAGGTAAGACGTATGTTTACTGACCCCAACAGAATTCATGCCACGGATCCAGGGACGGTCGAAGGGAATCCGGTTTTCATATATCACGATGCTTTCAATCCGAACCAGGACCAGGTTGATGACCTCAAGCAACGCTATCGTACCGGCAAGGTTGGAGATGTTGAAGTGAAGGATCTACTTTCTGAGGCGATAAATTCATTCCTACAACCTTTCCATGAACGTCGGCGTAAGTTCACTGCAAATACAGACTTGGTGAGTGACGCTCTACAAAGTGGGTCAAGGTATGCTAGATCAGTTGCACAAGAAACAATGAGTGACGTGAGGGATGCCCTTCAGATCAATTACTTCAAATAAATGTAGTGTGAAATGATTGAATTAAATAAATGCTAATTCGAGATCAAATAATCGAAATTCTTGAATCTGGACTTACTGCGGCCCAGCAGAACGGAGATTTGGGAACTATTCCAATTCCCGTGATTACCTTGGAGCATCCGAATCGCCTCGAACACGGGAATTATTCGTCGAATCTTCCTCTGAAGATACAGGGCCTATTAAAAATGAAGGCCCTCGATATTGCTGGAATACTGAAACAATATGTGCCGCAG
>DEAP01000117.1 GCA_002348225.1 Dehalococcoidia bacterium UBA2979 | reverse complement strand
AATGATTACCGAGGTCCGACCTTCCATAACATTGGCTAGTCCTTCTTGTATGATCGCTTCTGTTTCGGGATCGATACTTGCGGTGGCTTCGTCCATGACAAGTACTATTTGAGGATCAAACGCCGCGACTCGAGCAAGTGAGATCAATTGTTTTTGGCCAGTCGAGAAGTTTGCCCCACGCTCCGACATAAGGGTGCTATATCCGTCCGATAGTTTTTCGATAAATATGTTTGCACCCACAGCCTCAGCTGCCTGTCGTACCGTGTTGCTGGAAATTGATGGATCTCTCATCCGCACGTTGGCCTCGATAGTATCAGTAAATACCCAGGGATCTTGCAGCATTATTCCAGTGTGCCGCCTCAGCCAAGACTGCGGTAATTCCTTGACTGGTACGTCGTCTACTCGAATTTCACCCTTCTGTACATCATAGAATCTTGAAAAAAGCGCCATAGTAGTTGATTTGCCCGCACCAGTGGCACCAACGATCGCCACCGTCTCACCTGGATTTATTACGAAAGAGACATCCTTTAGAACCCAGTTTTCTTGGTTATAGGCAAACCATACCTGATCGAATTCGAGTTTACCCTTTACGTTGTCGATGGATCTTGTATTTTTAACATCGGTGATCCCGGGCGGGGTGTCGAGGATGGCAAATACCCGTTCGGCAGAAGCTACGGCTCCTTGAATCATAGTGTACCTTTCGGTGAGGTCCCGGACTGGCCAGAAGAAACGATTGATATAACCAAGGAATTGCACCAGTATGCCGAGTGTAATCGCACCTCGAACGATCTCGCCCCCGCCATACCAAATGATTGAAGCGGTAGTAATGGCAGTGAAGATAATCACTACCGGTTCGAATGCGGCGAACCAAAAGAGCACACGCATATTACTGTCCAAGGCGCCTTGGTTGCGTTCATCAAACATCCGGAGATTTGTTTTCTGTCGGTTGAAGAGCTGAATTACCGTTACACCGGTGATGATTTCGTTGAGATAGGCTCCTATCCGAGCCATCCACAGTCGTTGGTCTCTGAACGCCTCTCGTTGAGCAGCGGCGAATCTCCGGATTACCCAGATCAGGGGAATCAAAAATATTGTTAGTAGGAGTGCCAATTTCCAATAAATTAAGTACATGGCGAGGACCATAGTTGAGGCAATCAGGAGGTTAGACAGGATCTGAACGACCCCCTGCGACACAACCATCTCTATTTGCTGTATATCTCCCGTTAATCTGGTCACAAGCCTCCCGACAGGATTTTTATCAAAAAATGATGCCGACATGTGTTCGATGTGAGTAAACAACTCCATTCTCATTTTTTTTATTAGCTTCTGTCCAATCCACATCATGATCCATGTTTGTCCATATCTGAGTATGAATATGAGCACTAAGATCACTAAAAATTGACCAAATAATGTATTCATGCCGTCAATTTCACCAGGGATGATGAAGTCATCAATGGCTCTCTGTACTAGTAGCCACGGGAGAATTTCCAGTACAGCTAGAGCTATGGTTGATATCACGGATATAGCGAGCCATCCACTGTAAGGCCTCATATAGGTCCAAAATCGAGAGAGTAGCGCTCGATCGTAGATACTTACTTGAGTTGGTTCATCTTCATAAAAACTCATATTTTTGAGCCCCTTTTATCAATCAGCGATTTCGATATTATCGAGATCGGGGGCTCTTGCCTCAATCAGTAATTGTTCTCTGTATAACTCCGAGTATGCGCCACCCTTTTCAACAAGCTCTGAGTGTGAGCCCTTTTCGGTGATCTCTCCATCCTGCAGCATTAGGATTTCATCTGCGGTGCGCAGAGTAGAGGTTCGATGGGCCACTAACAGTGTCGTACGACCGTTCATATATTGTTCAAGCTCTCCTAGGATTTCCTCTTCGGTATGCGTATCAACATGCGAGAGTGCGTCGTCGAGTACAAGTATGGGGGCATCCTTCAATATTGCCCGTGCGAGTGCTGCTCGCTGTTTTTGGCCGCCAGAGAGTGAAGCACCTCTTTCTCCAATTAGCGTATCGATTGCGCCGTCCAGCTGTTCAAGATCGTTACTCAAGCGAGAGACACGTAAGGCTGTATCGATTTCCTGTGGATCCGCGTCATCATTACCGTATTTCAAGTTGTTCTGAATGCTATCGGAAAAGAGGTAAGCCTCTTGCGGCACGAAGCCGATGAGATTTCTGAGGCTCTCGAGCTGATAATCTTTAGCGTTAATTCCGTCGATGAAAACTTCACCCGCTGATACATCGACGAGACGCGGAAGAAGATTCAGTAAAGTGGTTTTCCCTGCTCCTGTTTTCCCTGCAAGGGCTACTGTCTTGCCAACTTCTATTTCGAAGGACAAGTTACGTAAAACTGTATGCTCTTCGAACTGGACTGACACATTCTTGAATTCGATGTGACCAGACTTTGGCGTCCTTGACACAGTACTTGGCCCGTCGACAATATCCGCGGAGCGTCGGAATAATTCGTTAATTCTTCGATTGGCTACGAAGCCAAGTTGTAAGATGCTGATCACCCAACCAATCATCATTAAGTCCCACGAGATGATACCGAGTACTAATATGAATCGAACAAGTTGCCCCGGTGTAAGTGACCCGTCTACCACTGCGGGGGCCCCAAAAAACAAAGCGGTCAGAGTAGCTCCAACTCCAAGTACGACGAACACTGGCCACAGTGCGGATTGATAGGTAGCGAGGCCCATGGCCCGCTGACGCATTTCTTCATTTTGCTCAGCGAAGGCTTCTATCTCCGACTCTTCTCTCGCATAGGCTTTCACAGCAGCTATTCCTGACATGGATTCCTGTGAGACATCAGTCAGGGTCGACAGCTGCTCTTGTACCGCGGTAAATCGTCGTTCTACCTTCACTTCGAAGAAACCAATCACTATACCTACGATGGGCAGATAAATTAGGGACAGCACAGCCAACTTAAAGTTCATCGTGATGAGAACAGCAAACCCAACAATTGCGACAATTATCATTCTGCCCATCGCAGAAGCGATTGGTCCAACCATGTCCCGGATTGCCTGCAGATCATTCATTGCTCTAGACATCAAGTCGCCTGTTCTTGATTTCAGGAAAAAACTTTCGTCAAGAGAGAGAAAATGTCGAGCTAGATCTGCTCGAAGATAATATTCGATTTGCCTCGAGGCAGTTGAGCCAAACCAACGGCCTGACCAGCCGAATATGGACTGCAGTAATCCAGCTCCAAGAATCAACAGTGCAAAGTTGGTAAGTCCGGAAGCTCCCTTTTCTTCCCGAATGTGATTGATTGCCTGTTCAACTAGGTAGGTGGTTGCTAAGAGTGAAATCACAGCGGCCACCAAGGTCGCCACTAATGAGACAAGATAGTAGTACCGATATTTCCATAGATATTTGAGTAGAGGATTCCTATTTAAGTAACTGCCCGCAGCTAATGCAGACCCTTCGAACTGAGGGGGAGCAACCGTAGGCATTCTCAAGGCAAAAATCCTCAGTGATGGGTTCTGATAATCTTGTTGTTACTGGTTATCGAGTCTAGATTGTGATTCAGTAGAAGGCCAGCATGAACAATAAGGGTATGAGAGATTTGGCCGTTATGGATGAGTTCAGTGAGCAGCGGTCCAGACTGCACAGGTCAGATGTAAAATTTATCGATACCTTTGATTCAAGCACGGCAGTCGTGGATTCTCTGTATCTCAATGATGCTCGATGGTGGCAAAACGCATCATTCGCACTTCCATTTCTAGTCGCATTGATATCAACAGTAGTCGGTCTTGTCTGGGGTATAGGAGAAGCTACTGGCTTCGGATTATTTGCATTTGCTGTCACAGCCCTAATGCTTCCTATTGTTTTAATCACATGGCGGAACACAGCGACTCTCATGGTATTAACTGATACAGGGGCATATTCAATCCATAGAGGAAAAATTCTTCACCAACTTAACTGGCATGATCTTCGACGTATTGATCAGGTTGAGTACCTTGGTTCGAGTCGCTTTAAATTGTTACACGGCGACAATGGAGAGTTCATGACGGTCGAGAGTGAAATAGAGGACGGACAAGGTTTGGTAGATCGCTCTTTCCGTTTGTCGGGTCTTTCTCGAGAACGTGAAGTTTAACCTGAATAATTCCATCCGGTGTAGGTCGAAGTGAGCGGTTCACCAGAATTCAGTGGTTCTCCGCCGATTATTTTACCAATGACGAGTACGTGATCTCCGGTTTCTATGAACTGCTCGGCAACACATTCGATATAAACTAGAGCATTTTCAAGAATTGGACACCCGACTGCCGTGTCAGATAACCAATAATCGATCCCGTCTAACTTGTTCACTTTTTGGGCTGGCCCGTCTCCTTGGCGTCCTTTAATTTTGGTGGAGTCGGTGGGTTGGACAAATTTAGCTGCAAGAGCCATACCATT
>DEAP01000044.1 GCA_002348225.1 Dehalococcoidia bacterium UBA2979 | reverse complement strand
AGACCAAATTCAGTGGTGGATTCGATCGGAAAGTTAGGGATCCCCCAGCGGCCTAGTTGTAGATTCTCGACTAGTCCGTTTGCTGCCAACAGATTAAGTAGTCCTGTCCAAGGAGCCATGAAAAACAGAAGAAACAATGTAAAGATGCCAGCTAAAGCTAAACTCACCGGGCTTCTGACAAGACTATTTTTCGAGTCGGAGTACAGATCACCCACCAGCGCATACACCGCACAAGCTGTACTCGCACCAGCAGATGCCAGAGCAAAGTTGAAAATAATACCGGGATCTTGACCAGCTATCTTCCCAAAAATGACAGCGACAAGGTGGCCCAAATAATGGTACGACATCGGTTCCCCGGAAAACCAAGAATCATAGGGTGGAACGTCTGGTGATTCAAACAGGGAAACGACGATCATTAAATCCATCGGTTTTTCAGTACTGGTCGCGTCTGGAGCAAGATATCTACAGAGTAAAAAAAATGAAAACATCGCTAGCCAGAGACACTCGTTCCGGAGAAATATAGGGCCTACCGCGTAAAGTTCATCCCGTAATTTGGAGTTCAGGTAGAGAAGAGCCCCATTCAAGGCAATTGAAAATAATATCCAGATAGAGACCATTGCGATGATGTTTTGAGAATCAGAGAAACGCAACACGAACCACACAAATAAACCCACAGAGGCTGAACCAATTACTCTGGCATACGGTATTCCTTTTGAATGAGACTTCGTGAATATAATCATGCATGGTAGGAGCATTGCTCCCGATACAAGCAAGCTAGCAAAGTACCAGTAAATTATTGCAGACATATCAATCGCCTGATATCAAAATATTAGTCACTAGCCTCATCCGTGGTAAGCAGTGCGTCAACAAATACTTCAGGATCGAATAATGCTATATCCCCTGGTTTCTCGCCGGTGCCAACAAATTTGACAGGCAGTGAATATTGTTCAGCAATAGCAAATGCAATTCCACCTTTACCTGCACCGTCGAGTTTCGATAGGGCAACCCCTGTAACTCCTACCGTATCCATAAAAATACCCGCCTGGTTCAATCCATTCTGTCCTGTTGTAGCATCTAACACAAGAAGAACTTCATCTAAATCACGGCCTAGTTGTCGATTGATAACTCGCTTAATCTTCGCTAACTCATCCATGAGGCTGGTTTTGTTCTGTAATCTTCCCGCGGTATCGATGATTACAAGATCGCAGTCCCTTGCCTTTGCCGCATTTATAGCATCGAACGCAACGGCCGCTGGGTCGGCTCCGGTTTGTTGAGAGATCACATCGAATCCCACAATATCGCCCCAGGTTTCTAGCTGTTCAATAGCGGCTGCACGATATGTATCCGCTGCAGCTGCCATAACAACATAGCTCTCCCGCATATATTTGGCTGCAATTCGACCAATCATGGTAGTTTTTCCAGTTCCATTGACCCCAACCACCAGAATCACGTAAGGCTTTCTTACATCATTAGACACTTGGTGCTCCAAAGTATCGTTGTCTGAATCATAATGGTGGTCAGCGCGATTTAAAATTTCAACTAGTTCTTCCCGCAGTAATGCTCTCACGTCCTCCGGTCGATAAGGACTTCGCGATTTCACCCGTTCCACCAACGAAAGTGCAGTTTGCACACCGACGTCTGCCCCAATTAAAACTTCTTCTAAATTTTCCCAAGTCGCTGTGGTGACCTGATCTTGGCCCAATATTGAGCCTATTTTCCCAAAAATAGACCTCCGGGTAACTCCGACTGCTCTGGCGAGCTGCTCGGAATTATCATCTGAGGGTCCGTCATCAGATTTATCCCGGCGTTTGAAAAGGTTCATGCTAGGCATACAAACAGCTCAATGCGTTACGCGGCATTCTGTTCATTAGTCTCACTAATCTGCATCGACAGAACTTGACTTGCTGAATCATTTCCCATAGAAACTCCATAAATTGAATCAGCCGCCTCTATGGTAAGTCGGCTATGTGACACGACGAGAAATTGAGTATTCTCGGTAAAGTCTCTGACAGTCGTAATAAATCGACCGATGTTTGATTCGTCTAGAGCTGCATCTACTTCATCGAGTACTACAATCGGCGATGGATTGACTGCAAGCAATGCGAATAATAAGGCAACGGACGTAAGTGATCGCTCACCGCCCGACAAAGCCGCTAAGCGAGTAACTTTCTTTCCAGGTGGCTGAGCATATATCTCTACACCTGCCTCTTTGTCGTTTGGCAGCAATGACAAATCTCCTCCCAAAACACCCTCGCCCGTACTGGGAGTTTCGGCATGACCTGACTCGAGCAAAGAGGAATCTTTCTCTACATCTGTAGACTCGGCATCAGACTCACTTACCGCAGTCGGCTCAGGGGTGACCAGTTTCAATTCCGCATATCCACCACCGAAAAAACGAACAAAGTATTCTTTGAAATGATGATTCACTTGCTCAAAAGTCTCGATAAATGAACGCTGTATTTCTGATTTAAGGTCTTTGATCACGGCACGCAATTCAGTCAGTGCTGATTCAAGATCTTCCATTTCAAGAGTAAGAAATTCATATCTCTCATTAATCTCTTCTAGTTCGTCGAGCGCATCTATATTTACTGGACCAAGCGACCGAAGTTGTGAACGTGACTCTCGTACCATTATTTGAGCTTCACTGAATTTATTATCAGATTCTTGTTCCGTAAGATTCTGGAGAATTGGCTGTACTAGAGTATCCAGGCCTACTTCTTCTTCACGCATTTCATTTCTTATACGCTCGAGTTGATCCTCCTGTTTCTCCAAATCAAATTGCAAATCCCGCATGCGAGACTCAGTCTCACGCAACTCACTCTCTGATTTTGCACGACTAGATTCAAGAGCTGCCTCTTTCTCCGAAAGATCACTCACTCTCGTCTCAATTGGTGCAATTGATTCTTTTACCTGGATAAATAGTCTTTTTTGGGAGCGCAGCTTGTCCTTGGAAGACTCAAGATCAAGAATCAGTTCTTTCTCCGACGAATCTAGTTGTCCAAGCTGAAGCTCAAGATCTTGCATCAAAGCAATCCTATTCTGTCGCTCCATCTCCCGTTCAGCAACTTGTCTCTCCTGTAGATTGCGTTCAGCAATTATTGCAGCTAATTCTGAGCTGGATGATTCAAATTCCGCGGCAGCGGAATCTCGCTCATCCGTGATGATTTTGACTCTAAAATTCATATCCGCAATCTCCGCGTCAAGGTTACGAGTTAATGCTTCAGTGTCTTTAATAGACGCTAGCAATTCAGATTCTTCGAAATGTCGTGCTTCTGACGTCGCAATACTTGTTTCAAGAATATTTAGTTCCGACGAGGTGTCTGCCCTTTCCTTTTCCAAATTAACTAGTTTGTCTACGAGAATTTCTTTTTCTGCTGATATCGACACGTGAACCGCCTTCGAGTCACGAAGATCTAATTCTAGCTGGTCAGAAATCGATCGAGCTTCCGTCAATACATTTTGTAGCATAAGATTTAGCTCTTTTTCTTTCGTTAGCTTGGATAAGGACTCCGTCACTCCAACGACCAAAGAGAGGTGTTCCTCTGTGTTGTCTGGAGTCTTTACTCCCTTGTCGGCAGAGAATACCGTGCCATCTGTCATAACTGCTGAAAAACCCAATTCGTTGATACGCAGTCCCGCTTTTATATCAGCCACTATGTAAACATCAGCAAACAACGATCTCAGTAGCCCACTCATCTCGCTATGCAGACTTATTTGATCGACCAGTTGAGGCTCATTGGGACGCGCAAGATTTTCCTGGTGGGTATATACGGCACTGCCTTCATTCGAATAAAACATCAATCCACTCGCACCAGAGATACTCTGTGAGGCTACAATCCGCTCTAGCCCATCCCGACTCGACACTACTATTGCTCCTAGCTTCGTACCAAGCCAAGAATCAACTGCAGTACGGTACTCTTCCGGCACCTCTATTAATCTACTAATGACATCAACAACCATCGGATCTGAATTAGATTCCAAGAATTTGAGGCTATCCGCCAATAAGGTGGATTCATCCATCAGATTCTGCAAGAAGGATATTCGTTCTTCAAGCTCTCCAATAAGGGCATTTGATCCAACTAAATTCGCAGCCCCTTCCTCGGTCGCTCTTCTAGACTCCGTGAGTCGAATTTGGACCTTATCGATATCGCTCAGTGAGCCAGTGATTAATTCCCCAGTCGCGGCTATCTCTTCTTGCAACGAAAATATTTTCAGCCCCATACGATTCAGGTCTTCGACAAGGTGTTCTCTCCTGTCAGTATCTCTCTTTATTGACTCGATATTGGCCGTCTGGGCATCTCGAGTGGTCCCAAGCGTCGATTTCAACGAATCTAAATCGCTGAGATGCCTGTTCCGACGAGCTTCCAGTTCGGCGAGATTTTGAAGAGTATCTCGCACAGCCCTATCCGCTTCTGTTAGATTATTTCTCCGTTGCTCAACGTGGCTCGACGCAAGTAATTCACGCTCATTGAAAATATCTGTATCAACATCGTTCGCTGAAAATTGATAACTGAATTCTTTTTCTGAGCTAAGTCGCTCAGACACATCATTCTTTCTCTGTCGAGATAGTTCAATTCGTTGTTCAAGTAGTGCTATATCCTGCTCATACTGCATGACAATTTCACGCTTTTGTTGCTCGTCTTGTTTTGCGACCGCCGATTCACTCCTTGCTAATTCCAGTGCTGTCCGAATCTGGCCATATTCCGTTTGGAGTCCCGAAAACTCTGACTGGGCAACCTCGGTATTCTTCTTCGCGTGGCTCAGAGTATCTTTAAGCCTGTCAACAGTACTACTGTACTTCCGAAGGCCGAAAAAGAAGTATTCGTGCAATGCCGAATCTAAAGCAGTCTTAATCGTTCTGTAGCGCTCTGCTCGCTTCGATTGGCGCTTGAGGGATCTGATTCTTGGTTCAATTTCTCTGACTTGCGCTCTTGCGTGGCCTAGATTATCTCGAGTCTCTTTCAAACGACGCTCAGAGAGTTTCAATTTAGATCTAGAAGAGTGGAGATCTGCTGCTTCTTCTATTAGAGCTCGACGCTGATCCGGTTTCAGCGAAAGAACTTTGTCAACTAACCCTTGCGACAAATATGAATATGAACCCTGTCGAACTTGAGCCTTGGCAAGTAGATCGTGTAGATCGGATAGTCGAACCTTTCGTTTGTTGAGGAGATAGTCACTCTGGCCATCTCGGTGAACTCTCCGAGTTATCGCGACATCAGTGTAATCCGAGGGAAGCCACCTACTCGCGTTATTGAAGGTAAGGGTTACCTCAGCGAATCCTGCTGGCCGCTTACGCTCAGACCCGACCCAGATGATGTCTTCAGCTTTTCGGGCGCGTAGAGAGCTTGCCGCCTGTTCTCCAAGAACCCATCGGATTGCGTCGGTCACATTGCTTTTACCTGAGCCGTTAGGTCCAGCGATAACAGTCATTCCTGACCCGAATTGCAGTTCAGTCTTATCCGCAAAAGATTTAAATCCCTGTATTTGCAGTTTCTTTAAATACATTTGCAGTCCACCAAATCTGTTACAAGCGTTACGAGCTCTGGAAGTGCGACAGCTGCTGCTTCGGCTTCAGCAGCTCTCTTAGATGATCCCTGGCCCTCAGCTGTAATTTGCTTCCAGCCCACCTTAGTCTCTATACATAGCGCCACTGAAACTCTATATTCCAGAGCGTGCTCAGGTCCTGACTCTTCGACTAGCGCGTACTTAGGTCGATGACCCAAAGATGCCGCTAATTCTTGTAGGTCACCCTTCGGGTTTTTTGAATCAGGTGAAAACAATTTTGCAAATTCATGATGAAATAATCTCTCTGTCATTTTATTCACAGCCTCAATACCTGAGTCCAGGAATACAGCACCAATCAGTGCTTCGAATGCATCCGAAAGATTGCTATCTTTATCGTTACCACTGCTCTTTTCTTCTCCCGCACCTAGTATCAGGTATGAGCCTAGCTCAATACTCCGTGCGATCATCGCAAGGGTTTTCCCTCTCACAAGATTCGTTCGCCATTTGGTGAGGTCCCCTTCTCGATGGTCTGGGAACATCGAGAATAATTCGCTAGCGATGGACATATCAAGTACAGCATCACCTAGAAATTCAAGCCTTTGATTGTTAGTTGAAAAACGATCAGGGTGCTCGTTAGAGGCGCTCGGATGAGTCACTGCCTCAACCAAAAGATCTTCGTCTTCAAATTTATAGTCAATCGCAAGTTGAAGAGAGGAGAGATAAGTCAATAATTCAGCATCTGATTTCGTGGCCCATCGTTGAGACATATGTCCCCTTTATCTCAAGTTAACCACCCGCCTGACTCTTGTGAGATACTCACTTATAACAGTGTAAGAATGAGGTAGCAGCAAAGTCAATAACTGCTAAGTTGCCTAATCAGATGTACAGACAATGCACAAACAAAACCAACTCACTATATCAGACCCTACTGTAACGACTCTGGTCAAAAGACTTACAAACAACCAGCAGGAAATGCTGGGAATCATTATTGAAATATGCGAAGAAAAACAACAGCAAATATGGTTCGTTGGTGGGATCATCCGTGACTACTTTGAAGATCGTGTACCAACAGATATCGATCTTGCAACGGACGGAGATGCTTTGGCCTTGGCGACCGAACTAATAAATCGGGTAGACATCGCTGAAATCAATTTGTCGTTTAATTCAACTCTTTTTGCCTGTAGCATCAGCGTCGCAAATGTTCGATTATTTGACATCAACTCTATGCGTCACGAAACCTATCAAGAGCCCGGGAAACTTCCGAAAGTAGAAACTACTGATTCTATAAACATCGATCTGGAAAGACGTGACTTCACCGTCAACAGCATGGCCCTCGGACTGACAACAGATGTCCGTGATGTCTTTCTAGATCCGCTCAACGGAAAAGTCGACATACGCAATAGAGTTATCAGAGTTCTCCACGACGACTCGTTCCTCGACGATCCTTCACGGATTTTCCGCGCTGCGAGGTATTGTACATCTCATGGATACAGCATTTCCCCACAAATTGAGATCTCCCTCTCGGAGACCAACCCCGATCCAATTTTCATCACGCAAGCACGGCTTCATAGGGAATTATTACTAACGAGCCAATCGACTTCATGGTTTGAAACATTATTACTACTAGACAAATGGGGCATCTGGCAAAGACTTGGGCTACGAAACGTGACGAACCATTTAACTGCGTGCAAGCAACTGTCAGTAGAGGAACTAGACCTGGAAGAAATGATACTCTTGCTAACACTTAACGAAGCAACTCGGAATCGCCAGAAATTTTTGAGTAAAGTCGAACTAAGTAAAGCATCTAGAAAATTGATCTCCGGTTCGGTAGATATTTTCTACCTACACAACGAGGTCCTGACGCAAGAGAGACTGGACCGATTATCAACGTATCCTGATTTATGGTACAGCTTGATCGAAAAACTACAGGATATTTGCTTAGTCGACCTACGCCACTCAGTCAACGAATGGCTGAATTGTGACGGGTTCCTTAGTGCCAATGAATTAAACCAACTTGGAGCACTTTCTGGACCTGACTTAAATCAGATGTTGGCAATACTAAAATGGGCCAAATTTACAAAAACGATCGCGTCCAAGGAAGAAGCCCGTAGTTTGGTTAAGCGTATGGTTACATCACGATAAGATTTGCGTACACTAAATGCCGAAGGAGATTATGTGTGACTACCCCGAACCCAATCTGCTATATCTGTGACTTGAGTGACGCTGCAGTTGAATTTTTCCAACAGTGCTATAGTTGCGGACAAACTTTCCATCTGAATCCTTTTTCTAACAAACCTGGAAAGGATTGTGGTGATGCGATACTCGGTGAATCGCAAGGCCTTTACTACTACTGCGAGCTATGCCTTACTCAAACACAGGAACCCGCGTGAGTCTCTCTAATATTTTTTGTTTTTTTATAGGTGCGCTCAGCTGCCTTGTCTTCACTGGAATTTTTGGTGAAGATACATCACTTCTTAGATTGGTCATATATGCGGGATGCGCATTGTCAGTTACTCTGCTCTGGAGAAAATGGGCGAGGAACACTATCGCTGAGCGACGCGATCGGCAGGATCGCTGGGAAAGAAAAAAGAAGACGAGGAATTAAAAGTAGGTGCGGTAACCAAAGACTAGCCAAACTCAAATTTTTCTGAACAGCGTTTCACCAGAGGCCCCCTCTTTTAAGGTTATAGGCGCGTATCCACAGCGCAACCAAAAATAAAGCCCCCTACCATTTGTTCTCGGCACAGAACCATAGAGCTTAACTCCGTCGCGTTTCATTTTCCTTGCAACTGCCAACACAGAATGGGTTCCCAAAGCATTTCCACGGTACTGTCTGATAATCGCCACTGCTACCAGTGTAGTTGCGCCGCGAAATGGAGCATTGGGCCTTAGTCCCACGACCCCAACCGATTCGCCAAGCGAACGCACCCCATACCAAAAAACGCCGGGTACGTCTAACTCGACTTCAGATGGAGCGACATCAGACTTCCGCGAAATCCCATCACACAAAGCCATCTGTATCTGTGTTGATTCCAAGAACTCGAGAGCTGGATCGTCATATATGGATACGTATTTACTCCTAGTCCATACTGGCATATCGAAACCTCAATTTAACCATCCACGGATTATATTTCCGGCATCAGCAATAGTGGCGTTTCCCATCTCCGTATCAGGGAGGATCCCGGCAAATTCATTGCCGTAGCGTGCATTGACAAATCTACTATCGAGAATCGTGAATACCCCTCTGTCGTTCTCTCCCCTGATCAATCTACCGAATCCTTGTCGAAATCGTAGAATCGCCTTGGGGAGCGAATATTCAATAAATGGATTGTCGAATTCATCGCTTCGAGCAGAATGTATAGGGTCAACTGGTGACGGAAAAGGCAGTCTCACCATGACTACCTGAGAAAGAGCTGGACCCGGAACGTCAACACCTTCCCACATTGCAGCCGTACCAAAAACAACCAAGTTTTCTTCATTGCGCAGTAATTGGGTGAGCCTGTCAGCCGAACCATCCAGACCTTGTGACTGTAATCGAATCCCTTCTGCATCTAGGCGACCTCTTAGGGCTTGAGTCGCTAGTTGCAGGGATGCGTAAGACGTAAATAGAACCATAGTTCGACCTTCTGCTGCGATCACACACTCGAGGATCGCCTCATGCAGCTGATCAGCATGCCCGGGGGCATTTGGTGCAGGAATATCTTTAAATGACAGCACTAGGCAATTATTTTGGTAGTCAAACGGGGCTGGCCAGTAATGTGTTTCTGCATCTGATATGCCCAATTGATTCAGAGCAAAGTCAAAACTCTGGGTGCCATCGAGGCCTGAATTACGAAGAGTAGCACTCGTGACAAGAACAGATTTT
>DEAP01000013.1 GCA_002348225.1 Dehalococcoidia bacterium UBA2979 | reverse complement strand
CCTCGTACTCGGGGCAGTTATGAGGGCCCTACAGGCATTGTAGGAGTGATGTCCGAGGCCTTGCGGGATGCTGGTATACCGTCGGCATCCCTTTGGGCCAACGCGCCATACTACCTAGGCTCCGGCAAAAATCCTCGTTGTCAATTGGCTCTGCTTAAACGAATCAATAGTACTTTTGGACTGGAGATGTCTCTGCATGATATGGAAAGTAGGATTACCCGTTGGGAGGCTAGAATCGAAGGCGAGCTGAACAAAGATCCTGATTTGGCGGCGCTGGCAGATAAGATAGAGAACCCAGAATCGGATGCTTCGGATGAATCAGACGTCCTGCCAGATAGCGACGAAATCGTCGACGAGATTGAAAACTTTTTCCGTGAGCAGCAGGACGAAGATTCGGCCTAGTCAGATGGCTGACTTGCGCTCGTGCTTATAAATATATAATCTAACTGATAACAAAGTTCAGGTCTTTAATCTGGTCCCGAGAGGCTAGGAAGGCAAAGTATGCTAGATAGCCACAAGTTTGGTCATAGTGCTGCGGCACAAAATTCGAGGAATACGTCCCCAGTTTGGGGATTTTTTTTTATCACTTTGAGTCCCAAGATGACTGAATTCGGGAGTTTTTAATGAATTCCGGAATGGCGGTGGTGTTAGATAACGTAGCAGTAGATCGGACGGTTCGCAGACTAGCGCACGAGATAGTCGAGTTCCATAATGGCGTTTCGGACGTTGTGCTAGTCGGGATACAGAAAGGCGGAGCTCTTTTAACGAAGCAATTAATTCGTGAGATTTCGAACATTGAGGATACTCCCGTCAAATGGGGTACATTGGATATCACATTGCATCGAGATGATTTAGGGCTCACCGGGCTTCCCTCAGCCCCATCAGGATCAGAGCTGCCTGATATCGACAACCGTATCGTGGTGCTCGTGGATGACGTTCTGTTCACAGGCCGGAGCGTGCGTGCCGCGCTGGACGCAATTAATTATCTTGGACGCCCCAAGGCTGTCCGATTGGCAGTACTTGTGGATCGAGGTCACCGTGAACTCCCGATCCGAGCAGATATAGTGGGGAAAAATATCCCTACCGCTATGGGAGATGAGATTCAAATTTCGGAACTGGACCAACGGATTGATAGCGTCCTTTTAAGACGAGGTGAGAATCAATGATGACCAACGAGAGAGAATATTCCTCTGATCTTGAGGGTACTAGTTTTTCAAATGAACAGTCTGACCTAGTGTGGGACCACGAAGACGTGCTTGATTTGGATGATTTCACAGTGCAAGAAATAGAAACAGTCATTGCTCTTGCTGAGCAAATGAGAGAGGTGTTGGATCGTCGAATTGCTCGTGCACCGGCTTTGCGAGGATTTACAGTCATAAATTTGTTTTTTGAACCGTCCACGAGAACTCGCGCGTCGTTTGAACTTGCTGGAAAGGTACTTGGCGCAGACGTAATCAGTGTGAGCGCAGACAACTCTTCCGTAGTTAAAGGTGAGTCATTAATAGACACAGTTAAGACATTGAGTGCTATGAGAGCTGATGCGATCGTGATGCGCCATTCGATGTCAGGTGCACCGTACTTAGCTTCAACTTATACCGATGCAGCGATAATAAATGCTGGTGACGGTTCTCATGCACATCCCACTCAGGCCCTTCTTGATATATACACGTTGAAACAGCGTCTTGGTAGTCTCCGCGGCAAAAAAATTGTCATGGTTGGTGACATATCACATTCTCGAGTGGCACGTTCCGGGATATGGGGTTTTTCTGCAATGGGTGCTGAAGTTGTCCTCTGTGGCCCTCCGACATTACTTCCTGCAGGATTGAACGACAATGTCCATGTGTCCAGGAAATCAAGTAATTTACCGTCAGTTCAGGTGGAAACTGATATTGACGTCGCGCTTGATAATGCTGACGTGGTCATGGCCTTACGATTGCAAAAAGAGCGCCAACAAGGCGGTCTTTTACCGTCATTGCGAGAGTATTCAAAGCTCTATCAGGTTACACAGGAACGTCTAAGTAGAGCCAAACAGAGTCATGTTCTCATGCACCCAGGACCAAAAAATGAAGGCATAGAGATCGCAGGTAATGTGGCCTCTGGAAGTAATTCGACTATAGAGGAGCAAGTTACAAATGGAGTAGCGGTCCGTATGGCGTTGTTATACCTATTGGCTGGTAAAGGACAGGTAGGTGCCAATTGACAACCTTGGCGATTCATAATGCTCGGGTAATCGATCCGAAGTTAGGCTTGGATGGCGTAATGGACATCGTTGTAGTCGACGGGCGGATAGGCAGAATAGGTCCAAATGAGGCTGAAATGGTGATCGATGCCGAGCGAATCGATGCCAGCGGGCTAACCGTCACACCTGGCTTCGTAGACCTTCATTGCCATCTTCGGGAACCAGGTTTTGAGCATAAAGAGACTATTGCTACTGGCACATTAGCAGCAGCTAAAGGGGGATTCACGACTGTCTGTGCTATGCCCAATACTGAACCACCACTTGATTCGCAGGCGACAGCGGAAAGCGTTCTACATCAAATTGAGCAATCCGCGCAGATAAGAGTTCTTCCAATTGGCTGTGTCACACTGGGCCGAGCCGGCACTGAGCTGGCCCCGGCCGCTGAGCTTGTAGAATCAGGTGTTGTTGCGATATCCGATGACGGTGATGCAGTAGCAAATACAGCTCTTATGCAAGCAGCCTTGTCATACAGTTCCCTATTCGCTCTTCCAGTTGTGCAGCACGCAGAGGATCCTGCACTGGTAGCCAACGGGCAGATCCATGAGGGATGGATATCTACAAGACTGGGTTTACGAGGTAGACCTTCGTCTGCGGAGGAAATATTGGTGGCTAGGGACATAGCACTAGCAGAAGTCACAGGTGGCCACCTTCATTTGGCTCATATATCTACTTCAGGTTCGGTTTCACTTATTGCGGCAGCCAAGGCTCGGGGCATTCATGTAACTGCTGAGGTTACCCCTCACCATCTCACATTGACTCACGAAATAGTTGCATTCGACGGACAATCTTCGGCGATTCGGTACGACACGTCGGCAAAGGTGAATCCGCCGTTGCGTGAACCTCGAGATCTAGAGATATTAACCGAAGCTCTTGCGCAAGGAATCGTAGATGCTATTGCCACTGATCATGCTCCGCACTCAAAATCTGACAAAGAAATTGAATTTGATCTGGCGGCTCCGGGTATTTCGATGCTTGAAACTGCATTTGGATTGGCCATGAAAAGAGTGCATGATGGTTCCTTGAATTTGCCCACCTTGATCAAAACTCTCACCAGTGGTCCAGTAGACTCTTGGTCTCTGGAAAACCGCACGAATACACCTGGGTTGGGGACTCTTTCACCTGGGTCGCCCGCAGATATAGCGATTATTGACCCTGATTTATTGTGGAAAGTCGATACACAGGAATTTCTGTCGAAAGGAAAGAACACTCCGGTAGATGGATGGGAATTGAAAGGGAAAGTGCTCGCGACAATATTTACTGGTGAACCCGTCTTTGTAGACCCGGAGATGTCCTCCAGGCTGCGATTGAACTAGAAGGTGGTAGATAATTCATGACACAAGAAACAAGTAGCCGGAAAGCTGCTCATCTAGTACTCAGTGATGGTAGACATTTTTCTGGTCAGGCAATGGGCGCTGGCGCACGCGTAACTGGTGAGGTGGTATTTACGACTTCTATGACCGGGTACCAGGAAGCATTGACCGATCCCTCCTTCGCGGGGCAAATCCTTACAATGACTTTTCCCCTCCAGGGTAACTATGGTGTCACCTCTTATAACAATGAAAGCAATCGGATTCATGCTCGAGGATTTGTGGTGCGAGAATTGACAGAATTACCCAGTCACCGTAACTCGATTATGACTTTAGATGCATTTTTAGCGAATCAAAATATTCTTGCTCTCACGGGTGTAGACACGAGGTCATTAACTCGACATTTGCGTTCGTCTGGTGTTCTTATGGGGACTATCACGGTTGACGAAACTGTAGAGGAAGCACTGCGTCGACTCCGAGCGGAGCCTAACTACGAGACAGGAAACTACGTTGAGGAAGTAACTACTGCTTCCATCCACCAATATGCTGATTCGGATAAACTCTCTGAGTCTGGAGGAATCATTTCAAGTGATTCACCACATATTGTCCTTGTTGATCTTGGCGTGAAGAATAACATCATGAGACTTCTGGAGACACGTGGTTGCAGGATCACCGTGGTTCCGCACAACACTGATGCTGCTGGAATTGCAAATCTGACACCGGACGGTATCCTACTGTCGCCGGGCCCCGGGGACCCTGAATTATTGGAAGATGTCACTGAGACTGTAAAGAGCCTCGTAGGGAGTGCTCCGATATTAGGCATATGTTTGGGACATCAGGTGGTGGCTAAAGCATTTGGCGCCACAACATATAAAATGAAGTTTGGTCATAGAGGGGCTAACCATCCGGTCATTGACACGGTTACTGGTCAGGTATACATAACTTCTCAGAACCATGGATTTGCCGTGGACGCCACGGGACTCTCTTCAGATATGCAGGTTACTCAAGTTCACCTAAACGACGATTCTGTTGAGGCAATGGAGCATCGAACTGAACCAGTATTCACTCTGCAGTATCATTCAGAAGCCTCACCTGGTCCGAATGACACAGAATATATTTTCGATAAATTCCTGACACTTGTCAAAGAAGGGATATGATTATTTCACAGTCTTCTGATCCTGAATCGATACACCGTGACTACGAGAAGAAAAGAAATGCAGATTGGGATTCCGCATTTTTGAATAACTCTGAAGTGCTACCCAATTATTGGGAGTACTGGGAGTCATTTTCCAATGGATGGCGAGTCCCTATCCAATTTCTTCAACCAATTGGACATGATTCCCCGAGGAGTTTTGACAAACTCGAGGCGCTTCTGAGTAGGCTCGACAAATCGGTTGAGGTAGATGTCCCGCCTACTGATTGGATGCATATCACTTGGGTGCATGTAGGTTTTCTGATGGCTGCAGATATCATGTGGTCACAGGTGGAGACCTTTTATGTGAACTCAAGCCCGAGGCTTCGTCGGGTAGAACCCTTCGACATTTCACTATCAGGTGTGTCGGTGGATTCTGAGGGATGTATCTATGTAGGAGTTTCCGATGATGGCCTATTTAGAGAGGCACGGAAACAAGCGAGAAATGGGGTCCCTAAAGTGTATGAAGTTCTTAGAGATTCTACAGATTTTATGACAGGTCAAGATTTGTTTGTCCCTCGGATGGTGATTGGTCACTTAAATGGTCAGGGCACACGCGAGGCTTTATTTGAGAACTTGTCACCGTGGAAAGAGACTGTCTTTGGAGAGGTATCTCTAACACATTTACAGATTGGCAGGGTTCCAATTATGCCTCATGACCATTACGCGTCATTGGATATTGTGGCACAAATAGAAATGCGAGGCAAAAAATATAGAGAGGGATATCACAACTAATTATGACTAGTAATGTTTTGGCGGTCGGGTAGCATATGGACGAAAAAAAACCTGAATCAGTTTTAATAATTGGGAATGGGCCAATAGTCATTGGACAGGCGGCTGAGTTCGATTATGCCGGGACGCAAGCCTGTAAAGCGATGCGCGAAGAAGGTGTCAGGTCGATTCTGGTGAACTCTAACCCAGCGACAATTATGACCGATGATGGGGTGGCTGATGTTACATACATTGAACCATTGACCGTCGAAGTTCTCAACAGAATTATTGAAAAAGAACGACCTGAGGCTTTATTGCCTACTCTTGGTGGTCAGACTGGGCTCAATTTAGGTATGGAGCTTGCTAAGCAGGGTATTCTTGAAAAATATAATGTTCGAATGCTGGGTTCGACTGTTGATACCATCCACCGAGCCGAAGATAGAGAAGCCTTTCGGTCTCTATTGGATGAACTTGGCGAACCGTATCCCACATCAGTGATAGTTGAAAGCTGGGAAGCAGGGCTTGCCGCGTTAGACGAGATAGGATTGCCTGCAGTGATTAGACCCGCATATACATTAGGTGGAAGTGGCGGTGGTATTGCGACCTCACATAAGGAATATGAGGAGATAATAAAATCTGGGTTGGAAGCATCTCCAATCGATCAGGTTCTTGTCGAAAAAAGTCTCCTCGGCTGGAAGGAGCTTGAATACGAAGTCATGCGGGACGGTAATGATACGTGCATAACTATATGTAATATGGAGAATTTAGATCCCATGGGAGTGCACACAGGAGATTCTATAGTTGTGGCTCCTTCGCAGACACTGACTGATAAGGAGTATCAAATGTTGCGGAACAGTGCTCTGAAGATAATCAGAGCACTTGGAATCAATGGCGGCTGTAATGTGCAATTCGCTCTTGCGCCCCGATTTGACGATTCTTCTGAAGATACTGACCAAGATCAATCTCATCCGGAGTATCACGTGATCGAGGTTAACCCGCGTGTATCACGATCCTCAGCCCTAGCGTCCAAGGCAACAGGTTATCCAATTGCCAGGGTGGCGGCAAAACTGGCAATTGGAAAGAAACTACACGAAATTGAAAATGCAGTGACTCGAAGAACGACGGCGGCTTTCGAGCCTGCATTGGATTACACGGTGGTGAAGATTCCCCGATGGCCATTCGATAAATTTTCGACAGGTGACAGAATTCTCGGAACTCAGATGAAGGCAACTGGAGAAGTGATGTCCATTGCCCGCACATTCGAAGAAGCTCTGCAGAAGGCAGTGAGGTCTCTCGAAGTCGGGGATAGATCTATACTCTGGGAACGTCCCGAGTGGGTTGAAGAACCGTATTTAGAAGCGACCGATGAGCGCATATGGTCTTTAATTTCCGCTCTTCGTCATCATAAGAATCCCCGTGAATTAGCGGATTTGACTGGGGTCGACATGTGGTTTTTGGAACGCTTGGAACGGATAATTGACATGGAGAAAGTTCTCCTTGCGAGTAACCTCTCACCGAATCTGTTGCGTAGTGCGAAGCGCCTAGGTTTTGCTGATAGAGATATAGCGACCCTCTCAGATAAACTCCCAGAGCAGGTGAGAGCCTTACGCAGTGATTGGAACGTCAAGCCTGTGTACAAGATGGTCGACACCTGTGCGGCTGAATTTGACGCGGTAACCCCATATTTTTATTCAACCTATGAGGAAGAGAACGAGGCTATTCCGGTCTACGAAGATCGGATGTTGGTCCTCGGTTCTGGACCAATTCGTATAGGTCAGGGGATAGAATTTGACTATTGCTCAGTTAAGGCAGCTCAGGCTTTACGTGAAGCAGGGGTTTCGGCAATTATGGCTAATTCCAATCCAGAAACGGTTTCGACAGATTTTGACACCTCAAATCGACTCTACTTTGAGCCACTCGATGAAGAAGCCGTTAGAGATTTGTTGGAAAATGAGGCCGGTGATGATCGAGCCCCACCGTCAATTGTGCAATTTGGTGGCCAAACGGCAATCAGCATTGCAGATCCTTTACAGCGGGCAGCATTACCGATTGCAGGTTCCTCAGCAGCTACGATTGACACGGCTGAAGATAGGGGACAATTTGGGGCAATGCTTGAGCGTCTGAGTATTCCGCAACCTCCGGGAGCCATAGTCACAGATCTTGAAGATGCCCTGCAAGCTGGGGATGCTATTGGCTATCCGGTTCTAGTTCGACCATCCTATGTGTTAGGTGGGCGTGCGATGGAGATAGTCCAAAACGCCAACGAGATGGTCACTTTTTTTGCCGAAGCACAGAAGGCTGTGTCTGATACTGAAAACAACAATGTGTTGATCGATAAATTCATCGAAGGTCCGGAAGTGGAAGTTGACGCCGTCTGTGACGGAGAGTATGTGCTGATTCCAGGGATTATGGAACATGTTGAACGTGCCGGCGTACATTCGGGTGATTCAGTTGCTGTATATCCGCCACAAAGTCTAGAAACCGATCAAATTGATGCGATTGTTGATTACACCACCCGCATGGCTTTGAGCCTCGATGTAAAGGGACTTATGAATGTACAATTTGTAATTTCTCGTGAAGCTGATCCTAGTGGTCCTGGCGTTTTTATCATCGAAGTTAACCCACGCTCATCGAGGACAGTACCGTTTATATCGAAAGTCACAGGTGTTCCCCTTGTGAATATAGCCGTCAATATTATGCTCGGCAGATCGCTTTTAGAGCAGGGATATGATCCGGGACTATACCCAGCACCGAATTTGGTAGCTGTGAAAGCTCCAGTATTTTCGATGAATAAATTAACCAATGTCGACACATTTCTGGGCCCTGAAATGAAATCTACTGGCGAGGTAATGGGAGTTGATAAGACTTATAGTTCGGCGATGGAGAAGGCTATGATCGCTTGTTCTATGGACATTGAACCTGGGACCCCATTTCTCTTGTCGATTTCAAATCAGACGAAATCAGAAGCTACTTCACTTATTCGGACTCTACATGAAGCTGGGAGTCCTCTGTTTGCTACTGAAGGGACCGCCACTCTTATTTCAGCACTGGGTATTCCTGTGACAACAATTTCCAAACGACTTGACGACTCAGAAAGTAATGTTGTTCAGCTTATTAAGCAGGGAGACGTCGGCGCCGTTATTAACACTTTGGAAGGTGGTAGGACGGAAGTGAGGCGCGATGGCTTTTTCATCCGCCGAGCGGCGACTGAAATGCGGATACCATGCTTTACGTCGTTAGACACTGCTCGTGTTGCTGTTGATTCTATAGATAATTCTGTGAAGAAAAATTACAATATTTTACCTCTGAGCGATTACAGGTCATGGGAATAATTTCGAATCTTGAGGCGGGTTAATGACCTTGCATAGCGAGACCGCACATGTCATTGAAAACATTCACCTGTATGGACTAACTCATCTAATGTGGCTAGAAGTGAGTGACTTATACGAGTCAGCAAGCCCGGGCCAGTTTCTTATGATCACGTGTGACGATGCGGAGAGATCATTTTCCGAGCCATCATTAGGACGTGCCATGTCAATTTTTGGTATTAGAACAGACGGTGGGACTCAAGAGATTGGAATTCTCTACGATGTTGTCGGTAGAGGCACTAGGTGGATGAGCCAGCAGGAAGAGAATGCTGAGGTTCGGATATTAGGCCCACTTGGCAAAGGCTTTGCTCCGAATTTTAATTTGAGAAATATGCTTCTGATCGGCGGTGGAATTGGAATAGCTCCGTTGATTTGGTTGGCAGATCGTTTGGTGGATCGTGATTTGGGAGTGACTCTAGTGCATGGGGCGAGTGATGCCGACAAAATATTCCCGATTAGTCTGCTTCCGTCAGATGTGGAATTTGTGGCTGTCACTGAAGATGGCTCACTGGGTGAAAAGGGTTTGGTTACAGCACCGTTTGAGAGACTTCTCGATTGGTCTGATCAGTCGTTTGCTTGTGGTCCTGACCCTATGTTGCAAGCACTAAATGACGTACGGAAACAGTATCTGGTGGATAAAGAATTACAGGTACTTATGGAGGCGCGAATGGCTTGTGGATTCGGCGTGTGCTATTCCTGTGCAGTATTCCCACGAAAAGGGAAAAAGGGAGTCGAACTAATTTGTACCGACGGGCCTATGTTTGACTCATCTCATGTGTTTGGTTGAACTACCTTTTCGGGCCTCGGATTTTGCCAACTAGAGGAATATTTGTCACTATGGCGGCTAGGAATGCCCCACCAGAGATTCCCATTCCAATTGAGAATAGCCATCCAAAGAGGGCAGGCTGGATATTTAAAAAGGAATTTCCCATTACCAAGCCGCAAATTAATCCAATGAGTACGAGTAGCGTTTCAAGCCGGAATAGCAGCTTCATGTTATTTTGTCGACGAAATTATTAAGGTCGAGATATTTATCTGCGATCGCTCTGATTTCCGAGGAAGTACTCCCCGCAAACGCTGCAGCTTCGACCCGAACACCCTTGGATTGGACCGCTTCTACAGCTCTTGAGAAATCTGCATCTCCACTTACCAATGTAATTACATCGAGTCTTTCCGCCATTGAAAGCATGTCGACAGTCATTTCGACATCGCAGTTACCTTTGATGGAACCATCCGCGAAGCGCTTCAATGGGCTTGTAACTAACCGATAGTCATAGTTAAGGAAAGGTGCTATAAATTTCTGGTTTTCTATGGGTTCACGTGGGTCATCAGAAATCGGGCAATAGGCTATAGCCCTTACTAGCTGCCGGTCTTCGGAAAGGAATGAGAGTAATTTTCCCATATGTAACTCGACATCTTCGATACCGTAGATAAGATTAGGAACGTCTACGAAAATCCCAAGTCTCTGCTTAGCGGAAGATTTACTTAGTTGGTTATTCAGAGATTCCATATTTACTGTGAGTTCGGCAATGACAGTTTGTTGGGCACGAATCTCTTCTTGTAATCGGGTGTACTCCTGATCGATTGCCGCTGATGGTTCTTTGTCAGAAGTTTTCGGACTAGTTGTTTTGGTCGCCCTAGGTGTTCTTTTTGGTGTTGCCCGCGAAGTCTTACTTTTCTCAGTTTTAGTCACTTCTTTCGGCTTAGCCGCCTGAGTAACTTCGCTTTTCGATTTAGAATCTTTTTCAGCTGATTTTGACGAAACTTTTCGTCTTCCTGAAATGATGCGTGATGCTGATGTCTTCTCGTCTTTGTTCGTCAAATTGTTGCCCCTTCTCCGGCGAATTGTAGGACCGAGCATCTGGCCGCTACTTGTTCTGCGATGCCCGAGAACAGTTCTTCGATCTCTAGGTCATCATTATCAAGCGGATCGCCATTGTCCCCGGCTTCTCGAATTTTCGCAGCCAAAGGGATGTGGCCAAGGAATTCCAATCCGAGATCGTCAGCTGCTGATTCTGCACCACCACTACCAAATATTTCACCACGCATATTCTCAATGACACCAAATACTGGAACTCCAAGTCTGTCGAACATCCCAACAGCCTTCTGCGCATCCTCGACCGCTACTTTCGAAGGTGTAGATACGATGACCGCTCCTGCAATTAAGGCGTCTTGCGCCATACTCATTGAAGCATCGGAGGTGCCTGGTGGTAGGTCTACTATTAGATAGTCCAGCTCACCCCAGTCGACGTCATGAAGCAATTGACGGACTCCCGATCCGATCATTGGGCCGCGCCAAACTACCGGGGTACCGGCAGGTAGAACAAATCCCAGCGACACAACCTTGAGGCCGTGTGAATCAACAGGGCGTAATCCCGATTCGCCTGTCGCCTGGAGACCTTCATCAATACCGAGCATCGTCGGTAGGTTTGGACCGGTGATATCAGCATCGAGAATCCCCGTTCGAGCTCCAGCACGTGAAAGCGCTAACGCAAGATTGACGGCCACGGTGGATTTCCCAACCCCACCTTTATTAGAAGCAACGGCGATCACGTTCCTCACACCATTTATTGGCTCGGGACCGTCAGGCCGATTTGTAGATCTGACATCAGCACCCCAGTCGATAGATATTTCCGAGATGTCATCAAATTCCTTTAACGCTTCATTAACATCATTCTCGATGGTTTCTCTGAGGGGGCAGGCTGGGGTTGTAAGAATCAAAGAGAGATTCAATTTTCCTGCTTCGACGGAGACGTCGCGAACCATATTGAGTGAAACAATGTCCTGATGTAATTCGGGATCACGAACCGATTTTAATTTTTCTATAACTGTTGAAGAGTCTGTCATTTTTCACCAACTCTCCTTCCGATAAGTGCAGTAGTAATAAAAAAATATATCTAGGGTTCTAAGCAATTTAGTACCTTCAGTTAATTAATCATAACTGGTTGTAGTTATTAGGTCGAAGTTCAAGTTTAACTTTGGGATTTATAATTTTACGCGTTTAATATGACTTTAATAATTGATTTGTTCAATTTGTTGATTTATGTTAATATTCTCCTAATAAAAAGATGAGTAAATTCATCTCAAGGCTTGGCAGAAGTCCATATGGCCTACAGGTAAAGGAGAGTTGAGGAAGAAAATGACTAAAAGGTGCAACCATTTTTGGGTATTAGAACTGGCCAATGGCCCTGAAAGTTCCGCAAAATGTAAGCATTGTGGGGTCACTAATTCCTTCCATAATTCTGGAGATCTAGCGATCTACCGACCCGGTTCAAATTCCGACAACAGTGCGGCTGCTGGTGGTTATAAGGATCTCCGACCGCATGACAGGGTTTTGGCCGACGAAGTATAAATCATCAGCTGTATGTACCGCTATAGAGCGAGTAGGCCTATGGCGGTTGTTTGGTTTGCTCCTATCATAGGTCCATGAGTAAAGAGATTACGGGTCTGGATTTAACTACACCTCTATCGGTAAGTGGTAAAAAAGACTTCATTCTGAAGAACCCGATCATGGTAGCTTCTGGGACTTTTTCTAACGGTATAGAGTTGTCTCGCGACCTCCCCGTCCAACAGTTGGGTGCTGTGGTCTCAAAGGGTACGACTGTTGGCGCTCGTTTGGGGAATCCAACGCCCAGAACAATGGAGACAGCTGCGGGTATGCTGAATTCAATTGGATTTCAAAATGTTGGAGTCCAGAGTGTCATTCGAGATTTTGCTCCGAAATGGGCCCGCTGGGATACACCGGTGGTCGTTAATATTATGGGTGAGAATTTCCAGGAATATTTGCAGCTGGCTGAGGAGCTAGAGGATGTAGCCGGAATTTCCGCGCTGGAAGTTAATATTTCGTGTCCAAACGTGGAAGCTGGTGGACTAGAATTTGGTCAGGATCCTGAACTCGCTGAGGAATTGATACGAGCGATTTGTAAAGTTTCTTCATTTCCGATCCTTGTCAAACTCACGCCCTCGGTTGCAGACCCTAGGCCTATAGCCTATGCCGTTGAGAAAGCCGGAGCGGATGCTCTGACTATTTTTAATACTATTCCCGGGATGGCCATTGATGTGGAAAGGCGCAAACCCTTTTTAGGAGCCAAATTTGGAGGGCTATCCGGACCCGCAATCAAACCAGTGGCTCTCCGACACGTATTTTTAGTGGCATCGGAGACTGACATGCCAATAGTTGCTTCTGGAGGAATTGTTTCGGGGATAGACGTGGTTGAGTTTATTATGGCTGGAGCTGTGGCGGCGCAGGTTGGTACAGCAACATTTGTTCAACCGAACGCCGCTTGGAGAATATTGAATGAGCTCGAGATGTGGATGATTGAGAACGCTCAGAAGGCGATCAGTGACATTCATCGGGCGGCACTGGGTTAGGTAGCTATTGCGCTCGTGACGGAACGCCGCTAGTTTTCAAGAGTATTTAAATTAATCGGGGCGTAGCTCAGTCTGGCAGAGCGCTGCTTTTGGGAAGCAGAGGCCCTCGGTTCGAATCCGAGCGCCCCGACCATTTACATACTAAAAAACTGTAAAATTTGAGAGGTTGAGTATGGGTCCTGGAGTTCCACCCTATGTTCTTGGTGCTCGAATTATCTCAATCTTGGGGATGTCTTTGTCTCTGTCTCTAGGACTACTCTTTTTAATTGGTGGCTGGTGGCTCATATGCGGCATTGCGTTTGTGGCTTTTGTGCCATCATTTGGTCTGTTGGCGATAGTCGAGCGCTACGCACAAAAAGCCGGATACTCTCCGACTCTTGATGAAAATGTAGATGAGTTAACGTAATTCGGGGTGCTTTAATCCTGTACCGGTATTGAACAACACCACGTCTTCATCACTGTTGATTTCCGACTGAAGCATCAACTGGTCTAAGGCAGCAAATGTGGCTGCTCCTTCAGGGCACGCGTCGATTCCTTCTACACGGGACATCGTTTTCATAGCTAATTTGATATGTTCATCACTGACCTCTACTGCCCCACCTCCACTATCTTTCAATGCAGCGAGGATCAAGTCGTCAGCGAAAGGTGTGGGAATTCGAATACCAGGCGCTATAGTATTTGCGTTTTGCCAGGCGATGGTTCGATCTTGATTTGTCTTGAAGGCATGAACTATCGGGGCACATCCTGTGGATTGGACGGCATACATCCTCGGTAATGAACCCTCATAAAGTCCCATTTCGATAAGCTCCTGAAACGCCTTCCACATACCGATTAAGCCGGTACCACCTCCAGTGGGATAGAGAATTGCGTCGGGTAGTTTGCCTCCGAACTGTTCCCACAGTTCATAACCCATCGTTTTCTTTCCTTCAACTCGGTAGGGCTCCTTGAGAGTCGATAGATCAAACCAATTCTCCTCTTCAGCTCCTTTCCTTATTATTTTGGCGGCATCGCCAATAAGTCCGTCAACCGTATATAGATGTGCCCCATATGCTTCTACTTCATCCATCATGGTTTGCGGTGTGTCAGCAGGCATGGCTACGTGGCAATCCATTCCCGCTCGTGCGGCATAAGCTGCTGCTGCCGCGCCAGCATTCCCCGCAGTAGGCAGAGCAGCCGCTGAGGCGTCGAGGCTATTTAAGACCGATATTGCCATGCACAGGCCGCGTGCCTTAAAGCTTCCAGTCGGGTTAGACGATTCATCTTTGACCCACAGGTGAAAAGGTGTATCTGAAGAACCTTGCGCCATTGCACGTAACCGATCTGTTCGGATCAGCGGAGTAAGTCCTTCGCCTAATGTAATAGCCTGGGATGGGTCAACTAAAAGGACTTCTCCGTACCGCCACATGGAGTCAGATCGATTCCTTAGAGTTTCAAGTGAGAGGCTCAATTGCGCTGCATTCAGATCATAATTTGCAACAAGCGGTCGACCACAATCCTCATCACGGCACACAGTTTGCAACGCATCGCCAGAGTAATATTTGTGGCAACGAGAACACTCGTAGCCCGTGAAGTAGGACTTGATTTCGGCTATCATTTTTATTTTTCTAGTCTACTTTTGGCTTTTTGTTACTATTCCGAAGTCGAACAGATACTACCATCAGTAGTACACCGGCTATTCCGAACCATGTTAAGGCGTACTCAAGATGTGGGGTGGTATTTATGAAAGGTGTGAACCCATTTTTTAGAAGTTTTGATCGGGAGGTAAAATCACCGTCAAGACTACCTTCAGTGATGGTCCAGTTCAGCAATTGCGTACTTGGGAATTCAGTTGTCATCGATAGAGGAGAGAATTTCGTCCAGAGCCCGTCTTTGGTCTTGCTTGCTGTGATTTGAGAACGATTGATTGCCAATCCCTTCACACTTTCTGATCCGACAAATAATTCATCAATATCAGCTAAGACTAGATCTTTGTGGACCTCACGACTCCACCCAAGATTTACTAGCACTGCGTGACCCTCGGATATGCGAAGGGCTTTGACGTATTCCAGGCCGCGTACACCTGCTCGAGCCCGGTTTCCTAAAATCAACGTGGGATCTAACCAATCGCCGGAGACTTCGACTCTCTTCCAATCGATATTATCTAGATTTGACTTATATTCTTCAGTTATAAGAAGTCTCGGTTGAGAGAGACCAAGGTTTCGATCATTGATCAGATCTGTTTTCCAGTCGAGCCGATACAGTTGCCACGCGCCAAGCCCACAGAGTGTGCTGACCGCCATTACGATCAAAACGATGAGTCCGAGTGACCTCATCCTGGCGCTCATCGGACCAAATATGCTATTGGACTCCTGAAGCCGTTTGTCTTTGTACTACCACTGGACAGGTCAGGAATTATCCTGTCCGTAGGTCGACGGTCCTTCATTTCCAGATGATCCTGGAAGTGAACGGTCCCTATGCTGGGTGGCCGATTCATAAGCCCCTCTGAAGTCACGGAATGGTCCATCTCTCCATTCTAGCGCAGCCTTGAGGCCATCTTCACTGCTACGTCTTCCGAATTCTCCTGCCGCTGGTCGATAGGTTGAAAGTGCCTGGATATCAAATCCTGACGCAAGTCCCGTTCGGATCCCCATAATTTCATACTGGCGGTTTACCGCTCTCTTGGAATACATCAGCATATCGTTGTCGATAAACGCCATTCTGGAAGCAAATTTGTCAACGAATTCATCTAATTGGTCTTGTGGAATTGAGTAATTTGCCCACCCTAGGTCTACCATCTCCTCAGCAGAATATGAGTCTCCAATGTACGCAAATTCCCGCGCCTTCGCCATAGGCATATGCCAGGGTGTCCACATCATGTCCATAGTTGTCATTGCTCGTACGGGTGGATATCCGACTTGAGTTCCGTCTGCAAGTATTCTGAAATCACAGACTGAAGCGAGTTCAGTGCCCCCAGCTAAGCAGTACCCGTGGATTTTTGCCACTACTGGTTTGGAGAGCTCCCAAATAAACCAGTTGTTCATTGTGACGTGTCTTGCCCACTCTTGTGGCCCAGGGTGTGTAGTACCAGTATCGGGCAACAGTGATCGTGGGTGCACATAGTCATTATCGTCTCCCGCCGCTCTCGCAGGCGTTAAATCATACCCCGCAGAGAAAGCCCGTCCCGCCCCTGAGAGCACGATTACGCCCACGTCTGACTCTGATTCAGCCCACTTCATTGCGTGGATGAGTTCCGCCCTCAAATTATTCGAGAGTGCGTTCAATTTTTCAGGTCTATTGAGAGTGATATTGGCTATGCGATCTTTGACTTCATAGGTAATATCGGTGTATTCAGGTATTTCTGACGTCATAGTATGGCATCCTTACATTTCATATTTTGGTGACTATCGAATTTGTGGTTGGAGTGTAACTCTATTTTGTGTTCATGCCAAAACGCTATTCGATATTTTGTCGATATTCACGGATTGGCCGATTGATTAGCCCGATGATAGCTGTCGCCAGAAGTGCGAGGGCACCACCAAGATACATAGTCGTATCTACCCCAAGCCTTTCGGAAAAGAAACCAATCCATAGTATCCCGAGGTTATTTGCAGTCTGTGCGGCCAACACCATAAAAGCGAACGCGCGTCCGCGCATGTGATCAGGAGTAGTCAATTGAACCGTAGTTTGTCTGGCAACGACCGTGATTGAATCGGCTGCAGCAAGGAGCCCAACGAACAGAGCACCCATCCAAAGCCACTGGGCAGCACCGAGACCAATGAGGAGCACCGCGTAGACAAAAGTTGCGACAAGGACTAGCCAACCCTTTGCTCGGATTTTGGCGAGAGACAATGCAAACACCGAACCGAGCAATGCTCCTAAGGAACTTGACCACCCAAGCATGCCCGTAGCGAATGCACCTCCGGCAAACAGGCCGACTGCTAGTACGGGCAGAATTTCACGGTAAAACGATACAACTGTTATTCCCCAATCAAGCGCAAAAAGTCCCGGTAGGATCGGATGTTTGCGGACATAATGGAAACCCTCAATGGTTGAACGGATAACTGATTCATCGCCACGGGTTTCGACTTTGCCACTTGCTTTTATAAGCAGCGGGAGGACCATAGAGACTCCAGCCATACCAGTGGCAAGCAAGAATGAGGTGTTCACGTCTGCGAATATAGCCATCACCATGAACAAAAGGCTTCCTACAATCCACCCAGCGTTCTGTGCCGCAACGTCGACAGTTACAGCGATACCGAGATATTGTTTTGGCACTACTCGAGGCGTCAGTGATGCCCGAGCCGGTGAAGCTAGGGCCCAGGAACCGGAAAGGAATGCCACTCCAAGATATAAGTGCCACGGTCTCAGAGCATCTGTAGAGTTTGCAACGAAAATTATCGCTAGAGCTGCGAAGGTTGCAAAATTGGCAAGCGACATTACAAATCTTCTGTCAAAACGGTCGGCGATTGTCCCTCCCCAAATGACGGCAAAACCCTGTATCACAAGTTGGACGAGTCCAATAAGTCCTACTTGCGCGGGACTACCAGTCTCTTCCAATAGCCATTGTGGGATGGCAAGGAATCGAATTTGTGATGCTGTCACTTGAGCGATGCTCGCTACCCACAGAAGTCGATAATCGGCAAATTTGGGGAGTGCCCAGATGCTTACTCGTCCTTCTGGATTTGGAGTGGAGGTGCGGTTCATACTAGTTAACGTCCGGTGAGGGCTTCCAGTTGTAGACGCATGTCTGTCAGGGAACTGGTGGGTAATTTGCAGACCATATTTTCGCAAATGTATGCCATCACTAGGTCTGGCTCAGCCACAGTTTCACGGCCTACGAGTAGATCGACTTGGGAGTCGCGCTCAAGATCACTCGGGTCACCCAGAGCAATCGTCACAGTGGGGAGATAGTATTCGGCAACCACTTCTTCGAATGGTCTACGACTGTCTTCCGTACCGACGAGAACTATTTCCCGTTCAGCAGTGTGTTCCTGGAGTAGTGCTTGCATAGTGATTCCCAGGCCAGAGGATGCTCGTTCGATAAGAGGAGCAATCAAATCGATTGCTCTCAGCGCTTTATCGTTCCATTGCTTTTGTCTGAAATATCCTGAGAGAACAATTGCTAATAGTGCTGCTGTGCCGTTTGGTGCTGGAATTGCCGCATCGTATATTGACTTCGGTCTAATGATCAGTGGCTCATCGTCTTTTGCGGTGTCATAGTAACCTCCTGACGTGTCATCTTCGAAGTTGTCCAAGATGACTTCGAGTAGCTCCAAGGCCCAGGAGAGGTACGATTCATTTCCCGTCGCCTTGTAGAGATCGATAAGTCCGAGCCCAAGATAAGAATAGTCTTCAAGCATACCGGGAATTTTCGCCTGTTCATTGGCGTAGACATGCTTCAATTTCGGTGTCTCATTATTCTTGGTATCTGACCATAAGTGTGAGCGAATGAACTTAGCGGTATGTTCCGCAAGTTCAATGTAGGTGGAGTTACGCAGTACCCTTCCCGCCTCAGCTAATGCTCCGATTAGTAGACCGTTCCAAGAAGTAAGTATTTTCCGATCGGTCCCTGGGGGGATTCGCATGTTCCGATGAGCCAATAACACTTTTTTTATGTTCTCAATTTTTTCGGGTAGCTCTTGTACATCTGTGTTGGCAACCATGGAAATTTCCTCGAGCGAGGACTGTCTGGTTAGGACACAAAGCCCTTCTAGGTCAGGATTATGCGGGTCTCTGAAGTTCCCATCAGAATTAACATCGAAAGTTGCTAGCGCAATGCGTAATTCTTCCTCTGTCAATAAATTGGATAACTCCTCAGATGTCCATACAAAATATTTCCCCTCAATTCCCTCACTATCGGCATCCTGAGCCGAGAAAAAAGCTATCTGGTCTTTGTCGGCCTGGAATTTCATCTCTCTTGATAACCAGTCGATTGCTTCAGTAATTGAAGTTTCGAATAATTGTTTTTGAGTTGGATTGGCCGCACACTGGCTTGCGTGGGTGAGAACACGTATCAAGGCCGCGTTGTCATATAGCATTTTTTCAAAGTGTGGCACAGTCCAGGTACGGTCCACTGAATACCGAGCGAATCCACCGCCGAGTTGGTCACGGATTCCGCCAGATACGATTTTTTCGAGTGTAAATAGTGCCATATGCTTTGCATCATCGGCTAGTTCTCTGCCTGTTGACCCGTACATAAGAAGAAACTCTAGATTTGATGGATTAGGGAATTTTGGAGCGCTACCGAAGCCCCCCCATTGATCGTCGAAGCTATTCTTCATATTTTGAACAACTGCGGTGAGTGCAGTATTAGATATCCCAGTGCTTCCTCCGGAAGAAATATTGCTCGCCGAGCGAAGTTTTTCAGTCAAGTCTGCCGCATAGTTCACAAGTTCTCCGGAGCGATGCTTCCATGCTTCATCAATTGACGCCAGAAGACGGCCGAATCCGGGCCTCCCATGTCCGTCTTCTGGAGGGAAATACGTACCCGCAAAAAATGGTTTTAAGTCATGAGTTAGGAATACAGTCATCGGCCAGCCACCCTGACCAGTGAGTGCTTGGGTGAAGGACATGTAAACCGAATCGATATCTGGTCGCTCTTCACGATCGACCTTGATTGAAACGAAGGATTCGTTCATCTGGGCAGCAATTGTTTCATTTTCAAAGGATTCGTGCGCCATAACGTGGCACCAGTGACAGGTGGAGTAACCGATAGAGAGGAGTATAGGTTTATTTTCTCGGCGAGCCTTTGCAAACGCTTCGTGACCCCATGGGAACCAATCCACGGGATTATCGGCATGCTGGAGTAGGTACGGACTGGTCTCATCACTTAATTGATTCACAATAAACCCTGCTTGGAACTGTTGAGCTGGATACAATTACACCATTGTAGAGTGGAATTGGAAATTAATTCACTATGAATATAATTGTTCGACCGGCTGTTATTGAGGATGCAGATCTCATCGTCTATTTTGTGAAACAGCTTGCCATTTTCGAGAAACATGACCCAAGTCTCGTTCGATTAACTCCTGAAAAAGTCAGAGCCGATGGATTTTCCGCTAATCCGCAGTTCCGTGTGTTGATCGCAGAGTCTGATTTGGGTCAGCCGGTTGGTTTTGCGCTGTTTTTTAGTAAATACTCAACTTGGGAGGCAGTGTCAGGTCTTTACATCGAGGAACTCTATGTGGAAGAGGAATATCGTGGGATGAATATTGGCGAGCAATTGGTGAGTGCGGTGTGTCAGATTGCGGTTGAACAAGACTCGGCAAGAGTCGAGCTATCAGTGCTTGATTGGAACCCTGCACGAGGTTTCTATGAGAAGTTAGGAATGGTGTATGAGTCGGAATGGTTGCTCTACAGAATGGAGCGAGAGAGTATTGTCAGCAATGCTATCGGAAGTTAAAACTGTAATATAAATCGCTAGTCTTCATTTACTTTGGAGACTGGTTCCCATCGTTTCAAATCTGGCTCAGTCACAACAACATTGCGCTCAGCGCGCTTGGAATCAATTACATCGCGGACACGAGTCCTTATAGCTGCCGCAAAAGGTGTGGCAGCCGCCATTAGTGGTACCCAGATATGTATCGGACAACCCATGCGTTTAGGGTACTGCCACACCCGGATTTAGTCGAGGCGGAGAAGTATTTCCGTCGGAGTGATCCAACCGGGTTGCTTGCCCTCAGATACCGTTTGACGGGCTAGTTCCTGGATAAGTTTATTCGCCGGTGCGGCGGTCTTAGATTTTTGCGCGATCTCCACTATTTCACCGTTGAGGAAGTCAGCTTCGATATTGCCACCTCTGACGACACTTTGCCAGGATGAGCTTCCGCCCCGAGGCATTCCATCGATTTCAGCGCGTCCCAACAGTGTATATTTTTGTTTTTGTTCTTCATAGTTGACACTGATATCAGCAGCACGAAGTACGGTTTCGCCTTCGGAGATGAGTACTTTGGCCAGCTGACTGCTGTCATTATCGAATCCGCATATTGCCCCGACAGCATTGTTGAGATTAGTGATTAGCTTGGTGTATTTTGCCTCCATGATGTTTTGGTGTGGCGCTGCACTGAATCCAGAATTTTCCAAGTCGCTGCAGATTTTACTTACAGTGTCATCTGTACCCTGTGGGTATTTCCCGCTGTCTAGTATCCCCAGTGAGCCGTTGCTAGCTGAGACATGATGGATAACCTCGCCAGGCACCAGAAACGTGGCAGGTATGAGGAGCACCATCCCGTATACCCGTGTAAATAATTCAGAGGCCCATTTTTCGTTGATTACTCCGTTCTGGCCGCAAACAATCGGAATAGAGTTCGGAGCGAGCCCAGCTAGGGCATTGAGAGCATCTTGGGTGTCCTGCGATTTCATAGTCAGGATCACCACGTCCTGATCTGTGAATTGAATTTCTTTTGGATGGGATACTGCTGGTATTCCTAAAACGTGAATCCCATCGCCGGATATGTATTTGAGTCCTTCTGACTGAATGGTTTCCAAGTGCCTGCCACGGCCAATAAGCACTACATCGAATCCTGATCGGAAGAGTGACGCTCCGATCGCGCCTCCGATGGCCCCAGCTCCGTAGATTATGTATCGCATTCCAGCAGTCTACTCTTTCTGCCTTACCGTGGGTTGGATAATTACCAAGACCTTCACCCGCGACAGACCTGAACAGTAGCGCTACACTGCACCTCATACTGTTCGATGTTAATCAGTTGACTACTAATAAGGAGTTTCACATGGTGGAAAAACAACGTACCCGAGTTCACTTAATCGCAGGTGGCTACCCTCCAGGCCAGCATGCGGGGCACGACATGGACTATGCCCGACTTCGAATTTTACAAATGCTAGGTGAAGACGACAGTATACATACCACCGTTGGAGGAGACTATACAGATATTGATAAATGGCTACAGCCGGATGTATCACTTTTGATTACGTACGTCGCCGGCCCTTTTGCGGGTGAGCAGGAGGATGAAATTTTAAAGGATTGGATAGACCGGGGTGGCAAGTGGTTATCTCTGCACGGATCCAGCGGGGGGCAGGCTAGGAAACAAGAGAGCGGCAATCGAAAAATGATTAAGCATAACCACCACCGCACGATGGGTGGTTTTTTTATAAATCATCCTCCGATTAAGAAGTTCACAGTCGACGTCGCCGATACGAACCATGTTCTTACTCAGAAACTACCAGCATCGTTTGATGTAGTGGATGAGCCGTACATGATTGAGCTCCAACAACCAGATGAAACTAATATCGTTCTCACGGCTGCCTTGGGTCCTGATGACTCACCTCCAGGATTCGGATTCGAATATGAATCGGATACAGCACTTCAGCCTGACGGAGTAACTCGTGTAATCACCTACGAAAAGAAGCTCGGTGACGGTGCTGTCACGTATATTTCGTTGGGACACTGTCATACGCCGCTGACCAATCAGCCTGGCTACTACCATCCAAATGTGGCTGAGTCAGGTGTTGATACGAGTTCTCTGCGGGAAACTTGGAAGACAGATGCCTTCCCTCAACTCTTGCAGAATGGGATTGAATGGGGTCGTGACTAGCAATCAGTAGTCAGGATTTTCGTTCGTGGAAGTATACGAGGCAATCCTAGCGAAGCGTGACCGACGGTCGTATGACCTGTCTAGGCAAGTTCCTGAGGACATTATTGATCGACTGCTGCAGGCTGGACGAATGGCTGGGTCTTCGAAGAATGAACAACCCATAAGGGCAATCATCCTGGCGGATTCAGAGATCAAAGCTTCTTTGTCGAGATGTGCTGACTACTCAGATCATCTCCCTACAAGTCCACTAGTTATTGTTCTCGTCCGTTTTGAGGGGAGTCGAGCATTCGATGCTGGTCGTGTGGCCCAAAATATAATGTTGGCAGCAAGTGGGTTGGGTTTGGACTCTTGTCCGGTTGGTGTTCAGCATGATGATTGTGCGCGTTCAGTTCTTGCTCTGCCAGATGACTGGATAGTTGCCATGGCAATTACCTTGGGATATCCAACAGCTGATGCTGATGTGAGGGCACGCTCGGGCGAACGTCGTATTGCCAAGAGCGACTGGGTGAAATGGAATCAATGGTCCTGAGAAGTGTGAAGGACCGCACGGACAATTTTAGGAATAGTGATAATCTAATTCGAGATTATGGGAGGTTGAGATGAGTTACGAAAATATTATGTATCAGACAGATGGCCGGTTAGCGTTTATTACACTGAATCGGCCTGAGAAACTAAATGCTTTATCAAATGAACTTCGCGGAGAAGTATTTCATGCTTTAAAAGAAGCCGAAGCGGATCGGGCGATTGGTGCCATCATTATTCGTGGCGCTGGAAGAGCCTTTTGTGCCGGGTATGATCTAGGAGGTGGGACAGCTTCTCATTATGAAAACGAAGATCATTCCCCATACGTACATCCACAATCAAAACTTCCTGATACCAATACTACGCATCCTGCCCACTACGACTGGAGTCGGCACGTTCTTATGGCGAACTGGACTATTTGGGAGTTAGCGAAACCCGTTATTGCTCAGATTCACAGTTACTGCCTGGCTGGCGGTACCGAACTTGCCTCGTTCTGTGATTTCCGGATTGTATCTGACGACGCACAAATTGGTTATCCACCAGTACGTGCTATGGGTTCGATGGATATCATGTGGGCGCCTTGGCACCTGCCGATGACTAAAGCACGAGAATTTGCATATGTGGGAGATTCTTTTAGTGGAGCAGATATGGCTGAGATGGGCTGGGCCACATACTCGGTACCATCAGAACAGCTGGACGAATTCACCGAACAATTTGCTCGTCGAATGGCGAATATCGATAACGATATGTTGATGTATTCAAAACGCTCGGTAAATCGTCAATATGAGGCGATGGGGATCAGAAATGGCCTCATGTCCGGAACCGATGTAGAAGCTATGAGTAAGCATCGACCGGCTGCTGAAGACTGGAATTCAAGACTTCGTGAACAGGGACTGAAGGCTGCACTCGAATGGCGAGACGGACCTTTCAGAGATTTCCGAGCTGCTAAAGCCGGTCAGCACGCAGAACGCGATGTGGCAGGGTTAGATCGAACAGGTGCCACAAGGGCCGGACGGTCGTATAACGATTAGTTAGGTAGTTCCGCTTGAGCTGGATTCATCTTGATCCAGAAGTGGCTCCATGAGGTTTTGATGCATTTTCCTGTCTGTCAACGCAGTCAGGGCATATGACCGATTTTTGACCAAATCGTGTACCACCCTTGATTACGTAGGTTCCACAAAGTCCACATTTGCCTTCGACGCCTGCTTCGCCGAATTTAAATGACGATTCGTAGGGGCTCCACGGTTCAGCCGGAGTTTCAGCCTCTTCTTCGACTGGAGTGTCAGTTGTATCCTCA
>DEAP01000004.1 GCA_002348225.1 Dehalococcoidia bacterium UBA2979 | reverse complement strand
ACTGGAGTGTCAGTTGTATCCTCAGTTGCTTCTGGTGCAGATGTTGCTGAGTCTTCAGCAGCAGGTGCTGGGGCGGTATCAGCGGGAGCGGCGGCAGGTGCTGCTGCTGCGTCTCCTCCACCGACCTGAGCCCGAGCAGCAGGTGCATCAGAGAACCATAAGGCGTTGAGATCGATAAAGTGTGATTGATCGTCAGGGACATCTCCCTCTGGGAAGATGGCGCTCACGGGACAGGCTGGTTGGCAAGCACCGCAGTCAATACATTCTGCAGGATCGATGAAGAGCATCTTGTCACTGCCCTCTTCAAAGTGGATGCAGTCGACTGGACAGACCTCCACACATGCTCGATCCATTGTGTCTATACACGGCTGTGTGATTACGAATGTCACTTGTTATGTAACTCCAAAAATCAGACTTCTCAATTCCTATGCGATGGATAGTAGCTCCATCAAGAGATGAAATCCACCTATATTTATGCCAATCCCTGATTCTTCAGAACATTGAGCATAGTGCTCCCAATATCTCCTGGGTTTTCAACAACGTGAGCTCCTGCTTCACGGAGTGCACTTTGTTTAGCTTCGGCTGTACCTGCAGCTCCCGCAATTATTGCTCCAGCGTGCCCCATTCTTCGTCCCGGTGGCGCCGTCGCACCCGCAATAAACGCTACAACTGGCTTGCTCATGGTTTTTATAAACTCAGCAGCCTCTTGCTCGGCAGTCCCACCAATTTCTCCAATTAATACGACTGCCGCAGTATTTGGGTCATCCTCTAGCAGAGCTAAGGCCTGAGCTTGGTTGGTACCAATAATTGGGTCTCCACCCACTCCAATCGAGCCTGATTGCCCTACACCGACTTTAGTCAGTTGGTCAACAGCTTCATATACCAAGGTCCCTGAACGTGATATAACGCCTACGTTACCCTCAGTGTATACGTCGACTGGCATGATGCCAGCACGTGCGTGGGCCCCAACATTGATCACACCTGGGCAGTTTGGCCCGATGAGAATAGAATCGGACGTAGTCAGAACCCGTTTTACTCTCATCATGTCTAGGACTGGTATATTTTCTGTGATACAGATTATTACTGGGATTTGTGCACCTACAGCTTCGAGGATTGCATCGGCAGCGAAGGGTGCAGGTACGAATATCAGTGATACATTGGCATTAAATTCATCAACTGCTTCCTGTACAGTATTTCGTATTGGGAAACCTTCAATTTCCTGTCCACCTTTACCAGGTGTGACGCCAGCTACTACAGATGTACCGTAATCCCGGCAAATAATTGCCTCTCTTTGACCAGCGGACCCAAATCCTTGAATCACGACTTTGCTGTTTTCATCTAACAATAGACTCATTTATTACTCCATTAATTTCTATGTTGTTTATCTTTGAGGCTTAGGAAATTGCGTCGACCGCAGCCTGGGCGGCCTGTGCGAATCCGTCCGCTCGCACTAGTTCGAGGCCTGATTTGTCCAGTAGCTCATTACCTTCGTTCACGTTTGAGCCGGCAAGTCTAATTACCGTAGGCTGAGGAATAAGTCCTTGATTTTTTGCATCGATGACACCCTGAGCGATTATATCCGTCCGAGCAAGACCGCCGAAAATATTTACCAGAACAGCTTCTACGTCAGGATCAGTCCCAATAATACGAAGAGCTGAGACCACGGCTTCAGGGGAATTTGCAGTTCCGATATCAAGGAAGTTTGCGGCATCTCCGCCAGCCATCTTAATGGCGTCCAGTGTAGACATTGCGAGACCGGCTCCATTGACGAGACAGCCGATATTACCGTCCAATTTAATGTAGTTCTGGATACCAGCGTCCTGAGCCTCAAGCTCCTTTTCCGCTTCTTGCGTCCTGTCACGTTTTTCGTCAAGTGATTTTTGTCTAAACATCGCCGAATCATCGATGGAGAATTTTGCATCAGCTGCAAGCAGTCTTCCGTCTTTCGTAACAACTACTGGATTTATCTCAGCGATGGAACCATCACTTTCCATGAATGCTTTCGCCAGAGATTCAATCAGGCTCGTAGCTGGCCGGTTGAGATCGCCAGTGAGTCCTAATCCGAACGCGAGTGCACGTGCTTGGAATCCTTGAAAACCCGCCGCCGGATCGATGTACTCCCTGAGTATCGCCTCAGGCCTTTGTGCAGCCACCTCTTCTATATCCATGCCACCTTCTTGAGACGCGATTATTACTGGCATGGCTGCTGAGCCATCTATTGCTACTGATAAATATAGCTCGCGATCGATTTCAATCGCTTCTTCGATAAGTACAGAGTTAACCGGGAGACCACTTGGTCCCGTTTGATTTGTGACGAGATTCATGCCTAGTATTTCTTGTGCGATTGTGCCAGCTTCCTCCGCTGAATTAGCGACTTTGACGCCGCCTGCTTTGCCCCGTGCACCCGTATGAGCCTGAGCTTTAACCACGACAGCACCGCCTATGCCAGCTGCGGCCTCTGCTGCTTCCTCTGGAGTCGTTGCTATGCTCCCTGCTGGGACTGGGACGCCATATTCAGCGAGGAGTTCTTTGGCCTGGTATTCATGAAGTTTCATTTTTTGTCCGCCTAAAATTTCAGTGTCCTGTTTACTCAAAGACGAGCGTAGCATCAGTACCGTTGATGTCTAGACCTAGTAGAACTGGGCTAGATTAGTATGGCTTCACGAGAGGTGAATCGGTATAGTTGTGCCGGTCTGTGAGCACCATCACGCCTTATTTTACCCGTCGCTTCTATTAAGCCACTAGCTAACATTTTTTTCCGGAAGTTCCTCCTGTCGATGGGTTGGGTATCAATCGCCTCGTATACGTCTTGCAATTGCCGAAGAGTGAACTCATCAGGCAACAAACTGTAGGCAATATTTGAATACTGTAGCTTCGCCCCTATCCGACTCATAGCTTGTGCAATAACAAGATTGTTATCGAATGCCAACTCTGGGAGACTTTCAACTGCGAACCATCCTGGACGCCATTCTTCTTCATTTCTTAATTGGACACTATTGGAATCAGCAAGCGCGAAATAGGCCACCGCTATGGATGGGGTATTTTGATCGAGACCAGTTGTTGTAAAAAGTTGTTCTAGGTATAGATTTTCTATGCCTGTCTCTTGGACCAATTTTTGCAGAGCACTCGACTCTAAGGATTCTGTCCGTTTCCATTTTCCGCCGGGGAGAGCGAATTTTCCTTCTTGTGGGGTGGCCGACCGATGAACAAGTAATACGTGTGGTTTACCGTCGACGATACCAATGATTACAAGAATCACCGCTACGTCTTCTGATAGATGTTCTTCTAGTGTGGACATCACTACGCTGTACCTGATTGATAACTGATTTCCATTGAATATTGCAAGAATTAACGAACGTGCTTATTACTGCGTCATCACTAGACTACTGCAAGCGAAAGCGTATTAGCCACATGACCTTTTAAGGACCATGCGGTCGCACTTGTTATCTCAACTAAGACTAATTCACCGGCAGCTATTTTTTCTCCGTTGGGTGAGAAATGAACTATCACACCACCCCGTGTCCTTCCCATCCCTTGATGTCCAGCAAGAGTTTCCACCAACACTTCTACCTGATTTCCCACAACTAGACTATTTATATTTCCACTGGATTCTGCGTGAATCGCCTCAATAATTTGGAGCCGTTCTTTCTTGATTTCCTTGGGGATATCATCATCCATTTTCCGGTCAGCATATGTTCCTGGTCGTGGCGAATACGCGGCTACGTGAATGGTATTGAAGTTTATTTTCTCAAGGAGATCCACTGTTTCCTGAAATTCTGACTGAGTCTCGCCAGGGCATCCGACTATCACATCGGTGGCGATTGAGGCATTAGGCATCAATGTTCGGATTTTTTCCACTCTGTTTTCGAAATCCTCCACCATATATCCTCGACGCATCCTACCTAGCATGGAGTTGGACCCTGACTGGACCGGTATATTGAAATGCTCGCAGACTTTACTGGATTGAGCTACAGAAGAAATTATTTCATCAGTCATATCTTTTGGATAAGAGGTGAGAAAGCGGACACGTTTAATTCCATTAATATTTTCGATTTCCTCGAAAAGAGTTGCCAACGTCGGAGAGTCAGGAAGATCATGCCCATAGGCCTCTACTGTCTGACCTAGCAGAGTAACTTCTTTTATGTCCCGGTCGGCGAGCCATTTGATTTCGTGCATTATGTCTTCTACGCTGCGTGACCGTTCGCGTCCACGTCTTAAGGGAACTATGCAGTAAGTACAGAATTTATCACAACCATGCACCACAGGAATGAAGGCTGATACACCCTCTGGCCGAGCATAAGTTCTACTTATGTCTCTATTCAAAATTGACGACAGTATTCCCAATTCACCCTCAGGAGCTTCTGAAATGGATTCTGCAAGTTGCAGAATAGGATCGAATTCCTGAGGTCTCGCCCAGGCATCAACATAAGGAAATCTTTTTGACAATTCGTCAGTCTTTGGGCCGACCATGCAACCCATAACAGCGATCTGGATTTTCAAGCCTGATTCTTTTTGTTTCCTCAGTCTGCCGAGGTGTGAGTAGGCTCTGTCTTCGGCATGTTGTCTAACCGAACAGGTGTTAATGACAACGAGAGAACTATCTCTCTCATTTTCAGCAGTTTGCCAGCCTAGAGCTTCAAGTCCTGCACTGAGTTTGAGCGAGTCTGCTTGGTTCATTTGGCAACCGAGAGTACTGATATGAAATTTTTGCATGATGTGTCTTAGTTTACTTAAAATCCTTTGCTACAAGTAATGTTCTATGGCGGAGGGGGTGGGATTCGAACCCACGGTCCGGAAATAAACCGGACAAGCGCTTAGCAGGCGCCCGCACTAGGCCTCTATGCGACCCCTCCTATTAAAGAATCGAATCTATATGCTAGCGCAGGAATTAATTGAGTGTCTTTGGAAATGCCTAAAGCCCCGGTGCAAATTCGTGAGTGGTAGCGGTAAATTCTCCGGTATCCTCAACGTTGATATACGCATAGGTACCTGGCACGAATAATGATGGGTATCCTTGCCCACCATTTATAAAGGTGACATCACGGTGAGTTGTAATCTCAGGAACGTGAGTGTGACCGTAGCAAATGACATCTAATTTCCCGAATTGTGCTTCAGGGAAATCATCTAGTAGTTCCCCAAGTTCAGGCTCGGGACCAGCCCAGGCCGGATGAGTAATACCAATCCGTATGCCGTGTACTTCAAGAATGTCCACATAGGGGATGGCTTGGCGTAGGTCTGGTGGATCCGAGTTTCCTGATACAAATATGCTTTGATTTGTATCTCTTTGGAAACCTTCGACCGCGTCAAAGCTGACCCAATCTCCGCAATGTACTGCAATGTCTGCTTCGCTAAGTAGTGTCTTAAGTGACGGGTGTATGTCACTGTCCCAAGAATGGATATGGGTATCTCCGATAACCAGTACAGATGTCATCTAAATTACTCGGGCTTTCAGAACTCGCTTTACGTCTATATTTGGCGGAGGGGGTGGGATTCGAACCCACGGCTCGCGAATCCGCGAGCGACGGTTTTCAAGACCGTTCCGTTCAACCACTCCGGCACCCCTCCTATAGTAGTTAGCTTTTCAGCCGGCGGATTATCTCTCAACCTTTAATGGTGGTTCAAGAAATTCCTGACCTCCAAGGTATGGCCTTAGTACCTCCGGTACAAGCATGTTTCCGCTATCGTTGCTGTTTTGTTCGAGCAAGGCTGCGAAAGTTCTAGGAATACCTAGTCCGGATCCATTTAAAGTGTGAGCATGTTTTATTACGTTATCCACAGTTCGGTATCGCAATCCTGCCCGGCGGGCTTGAAAATCGGTAAAGTTCGAGACAGACGAGACCTCCAACCATTCCCCACTACCGGCCGACCAAACTTCAATGTCATATGTCATCGCTGATGAGAAACCAGTATCTTTAGTCGCGAGTTGTAGTACCCGGTATTTCAGTCCTAATTGACGGACGACATCTAGCGCATTCTCAAGTAGTGTGTCCAAAGTCTCCCACGACTGATCCTCAGTCGTAAAAATAACCATTTCAACTTTGTCGAATTGATAGCCTCTTTTTATTCCTCTAACCTGTCGACCTGCACTGAACTGTTCATGTCGGAAACAGGCAGTATATGCGGAGTGTTTGACCGGTAATTCTTCGATTTCGAAAATTTCCTCGCGGTACATATTGGTGACTGGCACTTCGGCGGTGGGGACCAACCATAGATCAGAATCCTTGATCTCAAATAGAGTATTTGCAAATTTCGGTAGTTGACCAGTTCCGATTAGTGGTTCCTCACGGACTAGGAACGGTGGATAGACCTCTTCGTAGCCCTGGCGAAGATGAAGATCAAGCATCCAATTTATTAACGCTCGCTGCAGTCTAGCGCCATCACCCCTCAGCATATAGAAGGGTGACCCAGAGACCTTGCTGCCTCTTTCGAAGTCAATGTATCCATGCTCTTCTGCTATCTCCCAATGAGGTTTCCCAGCTTGTGAGTGAGGTTCGTCGTATTCATCTAACCTCAGCTTTGGGCTGAATTTCCTTTCCGTGTTCGTAGAACCGTCTCCATCGAGCACGATCAGAGCATCTTCTTCACCACCTTCGGGTAGATCCGGATGCGTCAAATTTGGGATCTCGAGCAAGCGCTGATCTAACTCAGTCTCGATCTCTCGAAGACCTTTCTCTAATTGATCTAGCTCGCCAGCATCGTTTCGCTGCGCCTCGATTAATCTCTGTCTTTCCTCGTCTGATTTTGCCTGACCGATTTGCTTACCTGCTTCTCGGCGATTCGCTCTCGCAGATTCGACAGTCACTAAAAGGTTTCTTCTGTTGTGATCAAGCTCAATGATCTGGTCTAGATCGATATTCGCCCCTCGTGTTTTCATGACTGCACGAACTTTTTCCGTATTTTCACGAATAACTTTGAGTGCAATCATTGGTTAATCCCTTTTAACTTCCTGTATGTCGCGATAGCACTGAGGCTTAATTCGCTTACATCAGACGCAATCGGTTCGTCGCGTCCAAAGGCATTGATATGACCTGTCTTAATCATCTGTTCGTCTGCCCAGATCCAACCTTCATATTTGGGTTCAGCATCCTCATCAGGGTCTGGAGTCGAAAAATAAATGAAATCTATATGTTGATGTACTTCACTTAACGACCCATCACCATTGACCATATCGTAAATCGCCATCGCCTTGGGTGCAGGTAATTGGAGCGGATGCTCATATTGATAGGCAGGTTGTCCGAGCAACCGGATCCGTAACCCTGTCTCCTCTAGAATCTCACGGTGCACAGCTGTTACTGGATCTTCGTTAGTCTCAATATGGCCGCCAGGCGGCAACCATTTTTCGACGTGTTTGTGCCAATGTAGTGCGACTCTCTCTTTACTGACGATGAAGCCTGTTACCGTAAAATGTTGTTTAATCATGCAACTCTCAACATATCTCATTACTCGATTTAAGTTTCGCCAGTCGCATAAATTCTGGAAACGAATCAACAACTAAACTGGCCGTCTCCGCAAATGGAGGTGGAGGAGTACTTTGTCTGAGTTGAATTGTAAAGATCCCAGCATTGATAGCAGAGTCAATCCCTATCAATGAATCTTCAAATGCGAGGCAATCAGATATTGGAGTTTCGAGTATATTTGCGGCTTTAAGGTAAATGTCAGGAGCAGGTTTAGGTTTATCTACTTCATCAGAAGTCACTATTGAGTCAAAATATTCGAGCAAACCAGATGTTTGAAGCACTGATCGGACCCATCGGATATCAGATTGTGAGGCCACCGCCAACTTGACATGCCTTTCTTTTAAGCTCTCAAGAAGTTCAGCGGCTCCTGGCATTTCCGGGACATCCATTTGTTCTATTTGTTCTACTCGAAATGTATTTGCATTGGTTTGAATTTCATCAACTGTACCCTCAAAGTCAAAATGAGTTTTGAGCCACGCAGCAAATGACTTGCCTCCCTTTCCAATCAATTTCTCGTAATCATCCCAGTCAAGTGAGTAGGGCTCTATGTATTTCTTAAGAATTTGAAAGGATACTGTCTCGGTCTCCGCCAGTACTCCATCCAAATCAAAGATGACGGCTCGGAATCGCGGAATTTGCTGGCCTGTCTGATTTTCCATCTGTCAATTCTCTAGGAGCTGTTTTAGGCCCCAAAGGGTATCGCGGGCCATCTGAGTGAGATGTACTGGAAGTACTAGGGGCTCGAGAATAGTTTTTAGTATTCCACGAGGTTTTTTTATAGTAATCACCAGTCTCACGTGTATTTCGCGTTCTGATTCGGGCGTCAGTTCCCAACTTAAAGTCCTAAGCCGCGATTGATCCGTGGCGGTATATTGGACGGGGAAATTATCACTCGCCGTGCGGGTTAAGGAAAAAGTTTCTGTTAGTAGCGGGAGACTCAACTTGCAGCTAAACCCATCCCCTGATGGAAAAAAATCACTTATTTGACTCGGAAGAAAGAGTGGATATTCTCGCGGACTTGAAAGGGTTGCTAGGGCAGATTTCGGAGATGCATGAATATGGATGTCATTCTGAACCGTTATATGGTCGAACTTGGTTTTTGTCATATTCGAATGCATCCAAAGGAGTGCGGAGGCGTGAGCCTAGTCAGTATTCCTTAGTGTAGGGAAGAGAATAACCTCTCTCAAATTAGTCGAACCCGTGTAAAGCATGATTAGGCGATCTATGCCTAAACCGATACCACCCGCCGGTGGCATTCCGTGGTCTATTGCGGTTAAGAAATCTTCATCAATAGGTGGTATCTCATCGTCTTCAATCCCTCCGTCCTGTTCTTGAATCATTCGACTGCGTTGATCCACGGGATCATTCAGCTCACTATACGCATTCGCGATTTCACGGCCGTCAATAAAAAGTTCGAACCTCTCGACTAAGCTATGGTCGTCTATTTTTTTCTTTGCGAGAGGGGTACTGTCCACCGGATAATCGATTACAAATGTGGGTTGTATGAGGTTTGGTTCAACTTTCTCACTAAAGATCCGATCCAGTAACTTGCCGCGTGACATCGAGTTGTCAGTCGTTACCCCCATAGAGCGCGCCTTTTTTATGATTTCTTCGTTAGTTTGATAATTCCGGTCGTCGAACCCATCTGCAAATGAAAGCATTAGTTCTCTGTAGGTACTCTTAATAAATGGAGGAGTTAAGTTAATCGTTCGTTCCTCGCTAAGAATCTTTCCACTTTCCGGATGTGTAATTGAAGGAAGATCTACCTGGCCCACTTCCGGCATCTCGCCAGCGATATGATGGAACATCCCTTCCACCATATCGGCAACGCCCATGTAGTCCGTGTACGGTTCGTATGACTCCATCATGGTGAATTCTGGCGAGTGATCTCGGTCCACATTTTCGTTCCTAAACACTCGGCCTATTTCAAATACTGGAGGCAAATCACCTACTAATAGCTTCTTTAGAGGCAGCTCTAGCGATATTCTCAATGATAGTTCGCGATCCAAGGCATTTGAAACAGTTTTGAAGGGACGAGCATTTGCTCCACCCGGCACATCAGGGAACATTGATGTCTCCACTTCAATGAAGCCCCTATCATGCATAAAATTTCTTATTGAACGTACGATTCGTGATCTTGTAATCGCTAAGTTACGTGCGGAGCTGTTGGCCATGAGATCAAGATATCGCTGACGGGACCGGATATCCTCGTCGACGATAGGATATTTTGTGCTGGGGAATGGTCTGATTGATTTTGTAATTACCCGCCAGCTGTTACAACCAATGGTCACCTCTCCCCGTTTTGTTCGGAACAATACCCCTGATATTTCGAGAAAGTCACCAGCCGCAACGAGACTCAACTGCTCGAAATCATCTAGTTCGTCGGACTTGAACTGAATCTGAATTTCACCTGAATAGTCTCGGAGATCAGAAAAAATCATCCCTCCTGCACGACGCATTCCAGTCAACCGACCTGCGACTATGGTCTCGAGTTGTTTCGGCCCTGATGGAACATTCTCGGATTCGTCAAATGTAGCCCGTGCTCCGGCGATGAGCTGAGTGTTTTGGACTCTGGCAGGGTACGGATCACCAAGATCGGCTAGCTTTTTTCGTTGTTCTAGCCTCGGAGCTACGAGCCGGTCACTGGAAATATCCGTTATCGAATCCGTAGACTCGTCGGTTGATTCTGAATTGGTCATTCGACCTCAACCTACCTTAGTCACTTTGAAATTAATCTCACCCCTGGGGGCGGCAAAAGAAAAAGTTTCTCCCCGTTTTCTTCCGATCAAAGCTTGGCCGAGAGGACTTTTGTCACTGAGCCTTCCTTGGCTGGGGTCGCCCTCTGCGGCTCCTACAATCGTATATTTATACTGCTTTCCCTTGCTATCACGTAAAATGACACTCGACCCGAGCTGGACATTTGCTGAGCCGGAGACCTCATTAATGAGCTCGACGTTTTCTAGAATGCGTTCTAGCTCGTTGATTTTACTTTCGTTATATGCTTGCTGGTTTTTCGCGTCTTCGTACTGGGCGTCCAGTGCATCTGGTCCCCCGATTTGAGCATCATGAATCAATGAGGCAATTTCAGGCCTTCTTATTGTTTTGAGCTCATGTAGTTGCGACTCTAAGCGCGCCTTACCTTGGGGTGTGAGGCGAACTGTTTCGTCCTGATTAGACACTTTACACTCCCACTTCTTCGTCTGTCATGTATTTAGAAAAGCTAAAGTCAAGTACACATATCCCGTTCTTCTTGATCAAATACTCTACCACGGCTGTAGTCGTCTAAAGAACCAATTTTATGCAATTACTGATTGTTGTGAAAAACGTAGAAAGGTAACCGACTCATCTGATAAACTACTCGTGTGGTGGGGGCCGTATTACAAGGAGAAGGATCATTCCTCGCTCAGGGTTCCCACAGTCGGTTCGTAGAACACTCTTCGATATTTCAGAGGAGTTTAGTTTTTCCGAAAAGACTACTCCAGCTCCGTCTCATTTTTATCCTGGAATACAGCAGACATTGGCTTTCCGGCCGGCTTTTTTCTTTTCTTCTGAGGGTTGGCCCCAGGGTAGATTCGATTTTGAGAAAGGCGGCTCTAGTTCTGGTTTTGGATCCAAGTATTCGTTCGAGGGAACAGAGAATGGGTCAGGGGATACAGATGGCCATGATAAATTTCCGAAGGGGCCAATTGCGGCTTTCGTTCTGGTCCTCGGCGTATGTGCCTTGGTCGTTTATTTCGCAATAGACAGGGTGGAGTCTCACGATGAGCCAGTATGGACGTCGTCAGGTCAATTCGACTTCCGGCTGTTCCCAAAAGGCTATATGCAGAGGAGTGAGTATTATTCACTGCATCCAGATTTCGTAAAAAAATGGAACGCGGTATGTGCCGATAATCTTCAATGCGAATCAGATAACCTTTTTCAGGTTGAGATACCGATTTTCGATCAGGTAATCGATGGCGAGCAGCTCAAACTTTTTACTTTTTCTGATGGGTATTGGCGACGAATACCACTTAGTGATGACTATGGCCAGCCTGGAAAGGTAAGTTCGTACGTCGAGATACCCAGAGTTGATAATTTGATCGTGGTCGAGAGTCCTGTAAATGGACAAAGCTTAGGCTTCTACGGCTTGTTGCCAAAAGTTTACGAAGATTCCTTGATGAAACATCTTAGTACTCATGTCGTTGGAGAGGTAATGATTGAACTATCAGAGTCCTCAGGGCAATTAGTGATACGGAGTAATCTCGATCAAGACGGTGCAAAGGTGGGCAACCAAGAGCTGCTTCAGCTAACTGGTTCTGAGAGTGATTTCCGCAGATTGTTATCAGACGCCGTTATAGGAGAGTCTTATCTGACCGAGATATCAAGAGTCGTTAAGTCCCAGCATTGGGGAGGAATTCTTCTGGATTTGGAGGCTTTCCCATCTGACCTGGAGCCACCACTTGTGACATTTTTAGCTGATTTAGGGCAGAGAAACGAAATGTTAGCAAAACAAATTATTGTCGTGCTGTCGATGGAAACTCGTCAGAGATTGGAAACAGAATGGCTTGAATTGATAGAAAGTTCGGACGAGGTGTGGTTGCGATATCCGCCACCAGCACTGGGGCCATTAGAACTGCTAGACAGAACATTGTTATCCTTAGCGAAAGAGGGTAGTGATCTTTCCAAGGTCAGACTGATGGCCAACCTTGCTGCGCAGCCAGAACACTCGACGATCACCGCAGCCAGCAGGCTGTTAGAAGAGATTGCAAGTATTTCCATCCAGCATGGTGGAGATGAAATACTGACATCGCAGAAAGTAACGCTTCACCTGACAGAAAATGATTCAGAAGTATATTGGGATGAAGACGCCTACTCGGTGGCTTTGAGCCATAAGGCGAATACATATTTTGTAAATAATCGTTTCACGGTGGACTTCATAATGGACTTTATATCCTTTTGGGATTTGAGAGGACTTGCGATAGAGGCAGTAGACTCGAGTGAAATCTCAGAGCCTATGATGACTAGAATCCTCGCGTGGCAAGAAGACGTAGTGGACTCACCAGAGAAACCTTTCGGTCCTTATCTAAAGCCATGTTGGATAGTGAATGGTGGGACTTTGTCTTCGGCATGTTGGACATCCGGCAGTGCTAATAATCCAGTGATATGGACCACACCTGATAAACCAGGAGTATATGCAATCAAGTTATTGGTGTCGGATGGCGAAACATTTGTTACGGATGAACGATGGCTACGAGTGCAAGAAAGCGATATCAATGGCTTGAATCCAACTTCAGTTGGATCTACACCAACTACCACACCCACTAGCGTTCCTACCCCGGAAGCTACTCCCACGCCAACACCTGAGGCTAATGCCACTGCAACTCCCGAGCCAACGCCTGAGGCTAGTGCGACTGCAACTCCCGATGCGACTCCCGAACCAACACCAACTTCTACGCCTAGTCCTACCGCTACACCGCCATCAGGCCCCCCTGGACCCGCACCGAATTGAGGATATTACTGACTATGAAGAAGGCCAAAGTCAATATTCATCGTAACCCTCGCATTATCGCGGGTTCTGCAAAAGGTATTCAATTACTCGTGTCGCCTTCTGCTCGAGTCCGTCCTACATCCTTGCGATTGCGTGAATCACTGTTCGGGATGCTCGATTCACTGGAAGCAGATTATTCATATATTTTAGATCTTTATGCAGGGTCTGGTGCTCTTGGTATTGAGGCATTATCGAGAGGAGAAGGCCTCGCTGTCTTTGTGGAACAGGATAGAAGCTCAGCGGCAACTATTCGAATGAATCTTGAGCGAGTAGGCGAATCGAATCGAGGCTTGGTAGTGGGCCAGTCTGTGGAAGATTGGGTCCCGACTGATATGAAGAAATTCACAATGATTTTTGCAGATCCTCCTTATCAATCCACTGGAATAGATTCTCTAATTTCTGAGAAATTGAAAGACAGCATTGCAGCGAATGGGGTGCTGGCTCTGGAACACGAATCCGGACTCACCCCGCCAAATACGATATGCGATCTCAAGTTATATAAGGCCAGACGCCAAGGTAGGGGAGCCGTGGCGATTTATTGTGATGAAGCAAACTGAAGGAGATGAAATATGGTAGTAGCATTGTATCCCGGTAGATTTGATCCGGTCACGTATGGACATATTGATATTGCAGCTCGTGCCTCGAAGCTATTCGATTCAGTTGTCATTGGCGTTGCTTACTCGCGGAGCACTATTTTTTCTTTAGACGAGCGGATGTCTTTTTTTTCAAATGCTCTCGATGAAAAAGGAATAAAAAATGTAGAGGTTCAGCCGGTCAAAGGACTTACTGTAGAATCTGCTCGTGAAGTGGGAGCTACCGCGATAGTTCGAGGGTTACGAACAGGTGACTTTGGTTACGAGTTTGACATGGCTCTGATGAACAGGCATATGGCTCCAGACGTTGAGTCGATTTATCTGATGACATCTTTAGAAACCTTATTTGTGTCGAGTACTCGGATTCGTGAGCTTGCAGGTTTCAAAAGAGATGTGAGTGATTTTGTGACAGCAGAAGTAGCAGAAGCGATTGCAGAAAAATTTAAAGATTAGAAAATAATGAGAATATCTGCGTAGGAGGACATGACAATGGAATTAATGGATGCACTTACGGCAATGAACGAGTTACTCGAGGGCAAAACACAGGTTCGGGGCAGAGTTTGGGTCGAGCGGTCAGATCTGATGGAGCTTATTGATATCGCGGTGACCAAGGCTTCTCAAAGTGCAAATTCTAGACTTGAAATAAATGCTCATGCCGAACGAGTGTTAGAGGAAGCCCGTATAAAAGCGGATGAGATTCTCTCATTAAGTAATGACCAAGCTACTGAGATCATTAGGTCTGCAAAAATTACGGCAGCAGACGTAATTGATTCTGCAGAAAACGAGTCGAACGAAATACTTTCTGAAGATAACCGCATGAAGCAGATATTAGATTTGCAAGAGAAAATTCAATTATCTAGTCAGACGCATCTTGACCATGTTTCGAATGTACAAGCCGATGCTATATCGGCCCTCCTTCGGATTTCCGAGTATATTCGTGAACAGGCTCGTGGACTTGAGCAGCACACAGACTCCCCCATCGAGGCAGACCCAAGACTACGCCAGAATTATTTCGAGGAAACGAAACAATTTGAAACAAGAGACCCCGATATCGAACATGACTTGGCAGAGACTGCTGTCGAGACTATCGAATCCTTGGAACCAGAATTATCACTAGTGGGCGCTGATGGGAACACGAAAGCACTGACGGAATCACCTGTCGTAGCCGAGATAACTGCTCAAGTAACAACGGACGAGTCAGGAGAGCCTGAGAGCCTAAATGACAGTCAGCTTCCGTTCATATCAGATGAGCTATTTCAACCATATGACTCTTACGAAGAACCCGAGCGTTAGATAACGATGTTGAGAAGGCGATTTTCCACATAGATTACTCGACGAACTTCAGAATCCTCGATAATTTGCTTGATTTGTTCGTTCGAGATGGCGATCTGTAGAGCATCATCCTCGGTAGTTCCGGTTGGTAAAATAATCTTGGAGCGGACTTTGCCATTAATTTGGACTGGTATTTCAATTTCGTCTACGATCATGGCCTCTTGGTCAGGCTTCGGCCAATTTTCGAGATGTATCGATGTCGAATATCCTTTTGTGGCCCAGAGCTCTTCCGTTATGTGCGGTGCTATTGGGGCCAAGAGTCGAAGTAATGTTTTTATGGATTCTTCGTATAAATCGTTCGATAGGTCTCCACGATCGAGACACGCTGTGAGATGGTTTGTGAGCTCCATAAGAGCGGCAATGGCAGTATTGAATGACTTGGATTCAAAGTCCTCAGTAACTTTCTGAATTGTCTGATTTACAATCCTAGATGCCTCTTGATCACCAGAGTTTGAATTGTTTACGTAGCCAGTCACGCCAAGGGTCCAGATTCGATTAAGCCATCTCGAAACTCCTACGATTCCTTCCGAATAAGGGCCTCCACTTTCCCATGGTCCAAGGAAAGCCAAGTGAGATCGAAATGCATCAGTTCCCCAGCGATCAACTATTTCGTCGGGTGCTACAACATTGCCTCTGCTTTTTGACATTCTTTGACCATCAGTACCTAAGACTTGTCCCTGCGCAAAGTAATTTGTGAACGGTTCTTTCCCCGAAAGGATTCCGATGTCTCGCCCAAATTTGTGAAAAAATCTCGCATAGAGAAGGTGCATCACGGCATGCTCTGCGCCCCCGGTATATTGATCCACTGTCGGCCAATGTTTGTTTGCTTCGGTGCCGACCGGGGCCTCATGATTATTTGGGTCTGTGTATCGATACACATACCAGGAAGAACACATAAAGGTATCCATGGTGTCAGTTTCACGCTCGGCGGGATTACCACACTGTGGGCATCGCACATTTACGAACTCTTGCGATAGTCCTAAAGGACTTTGTCCTGTTGGAAGAAACTCCACGTCTTTCGGGAGAGTTACCGGTAGATCGCTCTCTGGGACCGGTACGACGCCACACTGTCCACAATGGATCATAGGAATTGGCGCACCCCAGTATCTTTGTCTCGATATCAACCAGTCTCGTATTCGGTACTGAGTTTTCTTTGTTCCGATACCTTGCTCTCCCAAATGGTCAGTAACTATACCAATGGCTGCCTTCGAGGGAGTGCCTGAAAATACGCCGGAGTTGACCAATGACCCTTCCCCAACAAATGCTTCATCTAATTCTTTTTGATCCCATTCAGGAGGTGCGATAACCACCGTTATGGGCAGATCGTACTTTTTAGCGAAAGCGAAGTCACGTTCATCGTGAGCGGGGACCGCCATGATCGCGCCCGTCCCGTAGCTCGCGAGTACGTAATCAGCAATCCAGATAGGCACTTTTTGTTGATTCATTGGGTTGACACAATATGCACCAGTGAATACCCCTGTTTTCTCTCGCACAGTAGATTGACGTTCGATTTCTGTGGCTTTACTGGCTTCATCCTGATAGGCGCGAACTGCAGTCCGATATTCATCGGTTGTTACTTTCTCCACCAGTGGATGCTCCGGTGCCAGAACCATGAATGTGACTCCAAACAAAGTATCCGGCCGAGTTGTATAGACAGTGAGTTCCATCTCGTCTTGCTGAGGAGCTAACTCAAATCGTACCTCTGCACCTTCGGATTTACCAATCCAATTTTCCTGCATTCTTAGAACGGATTGAGGCCAGTTCATATCCGAGAAATCAAGTAATTCCTCAGCGTAATCAGTAATTTTAAATAACCATTGTGGCATCAACCGCTGCGACACGGTGCTATCACATCGCTCACAGGCACCATCACCTACGACTTGCTCGTTGGCAAGTGTCGTCTGGCACTTTGGGCACCAATTCGCCAGGGCTTCGCTCTGGTAAGCGAGATCGTTCTTGTACAGTTGTAGGAACCACCACTGAGTCCATTTATAATATTGAGGGTCTGAACTATTAATCTCCCTTGACCAATCAAACATCGCGCCCATTCGCTTTAACTGCTCTTTCATGCGTTCGATGTTTGCTGTCGTCCAGTCCTGCGGATGTATACCTCTCTGGATCGCTGCATTTTCTGCAGGTAGTCCGAAGGCATCAAATCCCATTGGAAAAAGGACGTTGTAACCGTTCATTCTGTAAAATCGTGCCAGCATATCTGAGGGTGCCATTGCCCACCAATGACCGATATGAAGATCACCTGACGGATAGGGGAGCATTGTCACATGGTACCGATTACGTTTTCCGTCGATGTGGTCGGGCGTCTCATAGAGAGTTTGATCGTGCCAGTATTTTTGCCATTTTGGTTCTATTTCGCCCGGAGAATATTGCGGTAAATTTGTCCGCGAAGGCTGATAACCACCTGATGTGTCAGAGTTAGAATCCATGGTTTTGCATCTCTTAGTTGGTGACCCGTTGTTCGTCTATCTCGTGGCTCCTGATACAGTACAACTGTATAGCGTATAGAGAAAGTTTACTGGCGGAAGAACTAACAGCGTTGCTGGATTTAAGACTAGGAGACCGGAATTGCTTAATGTGTTGCTGGGGTTGATGGGCGGACATCTTTTAGGCCTTATAGTATTCTCATTTTTAATCAGGAAATCTGTATCCAGGGAGAGTAAACAAAGGCTCGCAAAACTGCTGTTGATTTATAGCGCACTTGCCGCTCCGCTTGCTATAGGCATTGTTGTAGTGGCCTAGCCGGGCGCGATTATATTTTTTAAATCAGTGGAGTCTGTAAGATCTGCAGCGGTATTGCCATAGTTGTCGAGACTTTGAGCATCACTGCCAGCCTCCACGAGAAATGTAATCGCTTCTTGATATTCGTTAGCCGCCGCAATGTGTAAAGCCGTCAAACCCTCATCGGTGGCCGAATTGATATCTGCTCCTGCATCTAGGAATGCCTGCAATACAGCTACGGGTGCATCGATGGCAGCACAAAGAAATGGAGTCCAGCCTCCATCCGCCTTTGCAGAAGGATCTGCTCCGAATTGGAGTAAGCCACCAATCAGATCGGGACGCTTTCTATCGACCGCTTGATACAGGGGTGTGAATCCTCCTGCGATTCGTGCTTCCGTATCTGCACCGTTTTGTAGCAACTCGATCAAGTATTCCTCATCACCACGATCGACGGCTATATGAATTTCGTCCCATCCCTCTTTTGGGTCGACAGCGTGATCTTTGGATGCGCGGTCAGTGTCATCTTCGTTGAACTCATCCAGATCGTCAGTGACATTAAATCCTGGATCGGGCCGACGGCTCATGAAAAATATTGCCGCACCCGTGGAGAAGGCCAATATTGTGAGCGCAAGAAACTTTAGCATTTTTTCTCTCCTAACATCGAGTGATCAGGCTACCTCACGGTTATGTAAATCGCACTCTCAGAACGTGGACTTATATTTGGCGGCCAACAGACAATCCAAGCAGAATGGCCAAGAGCCCGAGTACGATCGTCGCGCTGAGGAGGATTATCGCCCAAGCAATTTTCTCAGCTTCTGCCTGGAGGACTATATCCAGCATATAAGTGGAAAATGTGGTGAAGCCTCCCAATAAACCGACAGCCACACCCGCTGTGATCGTTTTTGGTACGTTGGTTCGAGATTCAACATATCCGAAGAATAATCCCAATCCCAACGAACCCATAGTATTTACTATGAAAGTAGTGATCCCCATGGAATTAAGTGTTTCTGAGAAGAGTTGTCCGGACGAATAACGAAGTACAGCTCCCAGAGCCCCACCAATTGCTACACTAAGTAGAATGACCATGCGGAAATTGTAAGGGTGATCAGTCGACTCGCGCGTTTCGTGGATCCGTGCGATGCTCCTAATCCTTAGGTTACGCAAGTGAGTAATTTGAAAGACGAACATAATAAGGGGGGAAATATGACATTGGATTTTACCGGAAGAGTAGCTATTGTCACCGGAGCAGGGAATGGACTAGGCAGGTCCTATGCCCTGGAGCTAGCTAGTCGCGGTGCAAAAGTGCTGGTTAATGATCTCGGTGGCGACATTTTTGGAACTGGTGACGATGCTGCTCCTGCGCAGAAAGTAGTCGATGAAATAACGGCAGCTGGTGGTGAGGCTCTTCCTAACCTCGGATCGGTCTCTGATTACGACAATGGGCTTGAGATGGTCAGGCAGTGTATGGATGCCTGGGGTCGAGTCGATATTGTTGTTACGAACGCTGGAATTCTACGCGACAAAGCAATGCATAACATCAGCGAAGAGGACTGGGACATTATTTTCGATGTTCACATGAAGGGTACTTATGCCGTCTTGCACCACGTTTGGCCGGTATTTCGCCAGCAAGGGTATGGCCGGGTAGTTCTCACCTCCTCTTCAAGTGGAATTTGGGGAAACTTCGGGCAGGCAAACTATGGGGCTGCAAAAGCCGCAAATCTTGGTTTGATGAATGTCCTGAAGCAAGAAGGACTTAAGTACAACGTAACGGTAAACACTCTGATGCCTGGAGCCGGCACACGGCTGACAGCAACGGTGATGGATGAGGAACGGCTCGAGCAGATGAAGCCCGAATTTGTTACTCCAGCAGTGGTGTACATGTGTTCAGAAGAAAACAAAGATTCCGGCATGATGATCGAAGCTGGTGCTGGTAACTTTAATAGGGCCGTAGTTGTCAAGGGACCGGGTATTGAATTTGGAACTGATTCTCTGCCAAGTGTTGAATGGGTACATGAGAATTGGTCTGGTATTACGAGCTTAGAAGGTGCCACTGCAATGTGGAACGGGCGCCAGACCGTAGATGAGTTCAACGCATCAGATGCTCCTCTTAAAGGGTAATTTGACGTCGTAAAACACAAAATGTGTAAACAAAAAAGCGAGGAGCTTAATAACTCCTCGCTTTTTTTGTTTGTTTAGTTCCTCTAAGAAACTACACCTGACTCCCTTAAAGAGGCTATTCGACTAGAGTCATAGCCCAGGCCGGCTAGGACCTCGTCTGTATGTTTACCAGGATGCGGGGCGGTACTTCTGACAGAACCTGGCGTTTCCGAGAATTTTGGTCCGATTCCAATCTGTTCTATCGACCCTAAATTCTCATCCTCTACAGTGACAGTCATTTTCCGATGCTGCTGATGTGGGTCATGCAAAGCCTCTTCTAAATTCAAGACTGGAGCTACGCAGAGTTCGATATCTTTCAACTCTTGGAACCATGTGTCTCTATCTTTATTTTTGAACATCGTACGAAGATGCTCGGTGAATTCAGAATGCTTTGTTGTATCAGCTTCGTGTTCTATCAGGTCTTCCCTGCCTGATATTTGGCATAGATTCTCCCAAAAACGTGGTTCGAGTGAGCCGAGCGAAATATATTTCCCGTCCGCACATTCGTATACGTTATAGTGCGGTGAACCACCACCCAATCCTGGCATTCCAGGAACAGGCGAGGAGCCGCCTCCGAGTACCCCGCCACTTTGGCTAGCTAAAAGGTACAGAACATTGTCCGACATCGACATATCAAGGTATTGACCCTGTCCTGTATTTTGTCGTGATAATAAAGCACTTGTAATTGCAAAGGCCGTCATGAGTCCGCCACCTGCAAAATCTGCTATGACATTTTGAGGAATCGACAATGGTTGTCCCTCTCGACCAATCATTGCTAAAGCACCACCGACCGATATGTAATTAATGTCATGTCCCACCATGTCAACATATGGCCCAGTTTGTCCATATCCTGATAGCGACGCATAAACTATGCGAGGATTGATTTCTGCAATGGTTTGGTATCCGACACCTAAGCGATCAGTAACACCCGGCCTAAAGCCTTCGAGGAAAACATCAGCATCCTTGGCGAGGTCGTGCACAATTGCTCGACCTTCCTCGGACTTGAGGTTCACCGTAATTGACCGTTTGTTCCGCGATAGCGGATTGAACGCCCTCCGTCGGTCCTGCGCTTCTTGCGAGCCTGGATCCCCGGCAGAACCCTGTACCGTTCCAGTTGGTGCTTCGACCATTAGAACATCAGCCCCTAGATCACCTAGTAGCATCGAGGCATATGGCCCGGGTGCTAGCCTTGATAAGTCAACTACCTTAATTCCTTCGAGTGCGCTCATTTTTCATTCTCCCTATGTGTCTCAGATATGTACAGTCCGTGCTTCAGTATATGAAGTAACTGAAAATAGTGTAGGTCGATCGGATTAGATTAATCAGTTAGACTCGATAACTGCGTGGGCCCGTAGCTCAGCTGGGAGAGCGCCACAATGGCATTGTGGA
>DEAP01000093.1 GCA_002348225.1 Dehalococcoidia bacterium UBA2979 | reverse complement strand
ATATCCAGACCAGTTCAGTGTTGGGACAAGACCGGACAGCGGGCGAACAGCTGTGGGAGTTCTCTGAAAAATTTTCCGATAGATTCAGGTGAAGATAAACCGAAGTATCCAAAGCACTATCAACCACACGATAACGGCGCCTATTTGTCTTATTAGTTCCGACCGTTCTCGGATCACGTTATAGAAAACTATCGCGGGAAGTGCAGCAGCAATGAGAGTGACTGTGTGAGCATCGAAATTAATTTTATCCACCTTTGATTCGGCAATCGCCTTACACTAACGTAGTCCGGTTCGTAAAGGATAATACCAATTGAGGGGTGGAAGTATGACCGAGTGGGAGACACTTGAAGTAGAACAGCACGGGCGAGTCAAACTGATTCGCTTCAATAGGCCAAATTCCCTTAACGCGTTCAATGGGACCATGTATTCTGAATTTCGCCGCGCCATTGAGGACGCAAATGCCGACCCGTCGGTTGGTGCTATTGTCAGCACGGGTAACGGGCGCGCATACAGCGCTGGAGCTGATATAGGTGGATTCAATGCTACTTTTGAGAATGGTGGTAGTGCTGGCTCTGCTCGTGAAGAACGGGACGATGGAACTCCGTTTGACCCAGTATTCATCATGGAGTCTAAACCGATTATTGGAGCAATAAACGGAGTATCCGTTGGGATCGGTTTAACGGGTCCACTTTTGTATGACATGTTACTTGCCTCGACGGAGGCGAGATTTTCTATGCGTTTTGCGGCAATTGGTCTGACTCCTGAAGTAGGGAGTAGCTGGACGCTTCCCCATATTATTGGTTTACACAAAGCGCGCGAAATGATGCTTACTGGAAAAATTTACAATGCGCAGGAAGCACTTGAGCTTGGACTTGTTCGAAAACTTTATGAGCCCGAGGAATTAGTGCCAGCCGCTCTAGAGCTTGGCGCTCAAATCGCTGCCAACCCTATTTCCACCCTGTCAACTATTAAGAGAATGATTTGGGATGATCTGGCAGCCACTGATGTCTCTTCGGTGTGGAGGAGATCCAGCGATCATTTTGCTAATGCTCGTAAGACGACGCAGCATCGGGAGGCGCTGCTGGCGATGGGAGAAAAACGAGATTCACGCTTCCATGATGTCGAATATATGAGTGAGCTTGCAAAGAAAGTTTCTGAGGGAACGAGCTAAATTCGATTCTTACTGACCATCATTTTTTTGCGTAGGTGAGCCTAATTCATGCTGGAAAAATTCCCTGCTTTACTTCACTCTGACTTCAGGAAACTTTTCTATAACTATGTTCTAACATCGGCTGCTGGTTGGGCTTCTTTGCTCGGCCGCGGGTGGCTCATATTTGAGTTGACAGGATCTTCGAGCAATGTGGGCTGGGTAACCTTTGGAGGGATGGCACCAATGTTGTTCCTAGGTCCTGTAGCGGGGACTCTCGCGGATCGCCTCGATCGGCGTTATATGGCCATGGCCTCAGCGTTGTTCGGTGCACTTGTCTCATTTGTTCTTGCGGTGCTGACGCTATCAGGTGCAGTAACGATGTGGCACATAGTGGTATTGGCGGTTTTGCAGGGAGTGGCAATGTCGGCAGTGACTCCGGCCTCAGAGGCGATTATCCCTAGCCTTGTACCCAAGGAACATCTGCTTTCGGCTGTGTCATTCCGAGGTATAGCTAGACACGGGTCTAAGGTAATTGGTCCGTTTTTAGGAGGCGTCATGATGGCTATCCTTGACGATGGTACCGGCTGGGTCTTTATGCTCACATCAGTGTTCTTTCTTCTAGCTGGATACCAACTGTTTAGAATCCAGTGGCGTCCAAGTGTGCGAGCACTACCGATAGACGGCGAAGTGTTTGATATCGTGAGCCCAATGGTCGACGCTGCCAAATATATAGCGTCAGATTTCAGACTGGTGCTGGTCCTTTCCCTCATTGGGGTCCATTGCGGATTCACTATGGCTTTTGATTCTCTTTTGCCAGGACTTTCTGATGAAATCGGATCTGGTAGTTCAACATTTGCTGCGATTTCAGTAGGTGTTGGCGTCGGTGCACTCGTGGCTACTCTGGCCGTCTCGACCATTACCGACGGGAAAACCCGCGGGAGAGCCCTGTTGGTATCCGGCTTAGGCAGTGGTATCGCACTACTGATTATTGGGACAGCACAGAACACGGCAGTTGCGGTGTTTGGAGGCTTCTTATCGGGTGCGACGCAAGCACCGTACATGGCACTCTCTGCCACACTCATTCAGCAGGTGGTTAAAGATGAGTATCGTGGACGTTTGATGGCTTTTTATATCATGCTGGCAGCGGGTTTTATGGCCTTTATGAATCTTGGTTTCGGGATCGTGGCAGATACCACGGGCGAACGGATATTATTTGTTGGGCCTAGTGCTCTTTGGATCGTGATATTCCTGATATATGCCATCCTCAGCCCGGCCTTACAATTTCTTCTACGGACAGGCGAATTTCCTGATCAAGCTGTAGTCGACCAAAAGGTGAATGGGTAGGAATTGGTATGGACCTTTGTTTCCAGTCCGTAAAAGAATTGTCGCGGCTCATTACCACAAAGGAAGTCAGCGCCCGTGAAGTCGTTAAGGCTCACCTCAGGCAAATTGAAAGAATAAACCCTGCAGTTAACGCCGTCGTGACATTGACAGCTGAGGCTGCACTTGAAGAGGCTAAAGCGGCCGATGACCTTGTTGCACAGGGAGGTGTTGTACCCCCGTTACATGGAATTCCCGTGATCCATAAAGATCTATTCGATACTAAAGATGTTCGGACTACCTATGGTTCTCCAATTTATGCCGATCATATTCCTGATCAAAATGCATTGATCGTTGACCGACTAAAGGAGGCAGGAGCAATTTCGTTAGGTAAATCCAACACCCCGGAATTCGGAGCGGGCTCACAGACTTTTAATCAGGTATTTGGGCGGACACTTAATCCATATGATCTTTCTCGAACGTGTGGCGGAAGCAGTGGAGGCGCAGCAGTATCACTAGCTGCAGGAATGACAGCACTTGCTGACGGGAGCGATATGGGTGGCTCACTTCGTAATCCCGCTAATTTTTGTAACGTGGTGGGTCTCAGGACAGCAGCAGGTCGAGTTCCGACTCGGGGAGGTTCGCGACAGAATTTAAGTGTTCAGGGCCCGATGGGACGAACTGTTGAAGACGTAGCACTGATGCTCAGTGTCATAGCAGGACCTGACCCAAGCTCGCCAATTGCACTTGAAACTTCGGGTGAGATATTCGATCAACCTCTAGACCGAAACTTTACAGGCACAAAGATTGCTTGGTCCGATGACCTGGGAGGACTTCCAATTGATGCCGAGATAAAACAAATGGTTAGAAATGCGCTGTCCATTTTTGAAGATCTTGGGTGTGAATTAACTGAGACCTCACCGGATTTTGCGGGTGCTGATGAAGCGTTTAAGTCATTTCGTGCTTGGTCATTTGGTCATAGGGCTGACCAATTGGAGCAGCATCGTGCCCAGATGAAAGATACAGTTATCTGGAACATAGAGCAGGGAATTAATCAGTCGGGGCAAGATCTTGCCAGAGCTGATGTCCTGCGAAGCGAACTCTATAACCGAGTATCATCCTTTTTTGAAGAATACGAATATCTCATTTGTCCAGTGAGTCAAGTGCCACCGTTTTCGATTGATATAGAGTGGATAACCGAAATCGAAGGTCAGGCAATGGAGACCTACATCGATTGGATGAAATCATGCTATTTCATTTCTATTACTGGTTTGCCCGCGATATCGGTTCCTGGAGGCTTTACTGAAAACGGCCTACCTATGGGTCTACAAATCGTGGGAAGACCGAGAAGTGAATTCAGTCTCCTGCAGATGGCTTTTGCTTTTGAGGCACTCACTGGATTCCATAAAATCCGACCTGAGGTTGTAGGTAATTCAGCTGACTAGTTGGTCTGTTTTGTGAAAATTTATCCAGTCTTCGTCCAATTCCAGTCCTAGACCCGGTTCTTGAGGGATATTCAGTTTGCCGTTCTCGTTAATATAAATGTCCTCCTGAACACCCCACTGATGAATATGTTCTGGTCTCCAGTACTCATAAAATGTATTGTTGCGGACAGAAGCTATGACGTGCAGATTCGCGGCATTCATCAAAGAATTTCCGGCTAACCCGATTTCGCAATTTATGCCGAATGCGTCCGCCATCGCGCATTGTTTGATCAATCCTGTAATCCCAAGTTTTCTTGTTGTTCCTCTAATCATCCCTACAAGATTTTCGGACAAAAAATGAGCCGCTTGGTTTATTAAGAAACCCGGCGAGTCGCTCATATTCAGGGGTGTGGCAATCGATTCAGTGAGTGTTTTTATTGAATCTATATCTGACGCTGGTACAGGATCCTCGTACCAGTAGAAATCATTCGAGTCGAGTGCTTTGCCGACTTCTAATGCTTCTTCGAGGGAATACCCGTGATTTCGATCCAGCATAAGAGTGATTTCGTTTCCGACTATTTTTCTTATCCCCTCAATTGCACGGACTGTTTTTTTTGCGCTTAGTGAGCCTGGATGAATTTTGTATGCCGAATATCCTTCGGCTAAGAGTTCTTCAGCTTCCTGCATAAACCCCTCAGGCTCACTGTGCCGTGGAGGATATGTCGCATAAAGGGGTACTTCTAAATTTGTTCCACCCAGCAGCTTATATATAGGTTGCCCTAATATTTTCCCAGCTAAATCCCATAACGCGACATCAACAGCAGCCCATGAAGAATGAAAGGGTAGTCCGTTTATGCTGTGATTCTGAATTTGGGACCAGAGCCATTCTCTGTTGTCATAAGACATCCCGGATATCTGCGGGGCGATCGTATCAATAATTATTTTGATTCTTTCGGACGACTCAGCTGCTTGATCACCTATAAACGAATTCCCCTCGTGACCGTCTTCTGTTCTTATTCTGAGCACTCCTTGTGTGGTTTTACCTCCGATGTCTGATCGCTCATCTCGAACCTCTAGGGAGCCGGTATCTCTTTCGATAACATCGACGATTACGCTGGAAATTTTAGTCATCAGTGGTGATCCTCACTTGCCAGACCAGGAAATCGGATTAGTAATATATTTGACCATGATCATCCTCCATAGTTGTCCCTCGACGATGGTAAGCGATCACGGACCCGACTATCCGAATGCTCCAGTGCGCATACAGATTAGTCTTATTCCCCAAAAGTGGAGTGGTGTTTACTGTCACTCCACCTCTATTATTAGTCTCTTTAAAAACTAGTTAGATGTCTCCACAACTGTCCTGAAACGTTAGAAAATTATTGACTGAATTAGTCGACAAAACATGCGGCGCGCGTTAGCCTGAGCCAAAAGTAGTATGAAATGGTTAGGGAGTACGTATGCCAAGAGCAAATATTGTCGCGAGATCAACTGTAAAACCTGGGCGTATGGCCGAGGCTGTAGAACTAGGATCCAGAGTCGCTGATCTATTAGTTGAATCTGGCGCTCAGAGTTCGAGATTCTGGGTGCCAGTATTCAATCAGGACATCAATCAAGTATCGATAAGTTCAGTGTGTGATTCAATTGCCTCGCTGGATGAGGTTATAGCGAAGTTCGCCACGTACGAAGAGGCAGCCCCGAAAGAAGAATGGCCGGTGGTTCTAAATACCAGAATACTCATGCGGGAATTCCATGCAGCTAAAGATTCCGTGCCAGGGCAGCTACGTTCCACCATCATTGTCGCCCCTGAGCCAGGCCTCGTATCACGACAGGCGGTATCTGATTGGGTGGATATGAATAAGGCGAGTGGTGCAAATGGTTCGATAGCATGGGTATCCTATTCGGGTACACTTGGTCAGCGGGTTGCGATCCAGACTTTTTATGATGACTGGGCTCAAATGGAAGAAACGAGAGATAACCTTCAGGCTAACAGGGAAATGAGTGCTATTTTCACTAGTGGCCTAGTTCCACCTGTTCAATCAGCGATCCATCGAATGGCACATGAAGTGATCCGGTAGGACGAGTCAAGATACTATCGCGGCCGTTAACCATAGAAAAGACAAATGAAGAGGTAATTTATATGCTATTTCAGGTGGACTACAAGGTTTTTCAAGCAAATAGAGCTGATGCGCTGAGAGCGTTCGGTAGCTTTACACAGGAGCAGTTGGAAGGCTTAACAAGTGAGCATGGAATCGGGCTCATCGGACGTTGGCACTCCATTGCAGATGGCACTGGGACGATGATTCTGGAGACAGACGATTTTAAGAATTGCGCGCAGTTCCAGCTTGCGTGGGCGGACGTCTGTGACATGAACGTGAAACCAGTTACAACCGATGTCGAAACACGCGAAGCGATACAGAAGTACTACATGTAGATCTCGGTTTCGCTCGGCCACTGAATAAGTATTCGATACTTGGGTGTGTAAGTTGCTACATATTCCGGTGGGGTATCCCACTGAAGCTGAAGAAAATACCATCTCAACGATGGTATTTTCTTTCAACGCGGAGGGATAAGTATGAGTGAGAGTGTTGGTATAGGGACACCACGTTTCCCTTTTGAGACCGCTGATGAATTCTTTGAGTGGGTGGAATTGTGTGAAGATGGGGACGTAGACTCGATCTGGACGAGCGACCGCCTGATTTCCGAGAGCACAAGCCTAGAACCATTGGCACTTATGGGGATATTGGCTGGGGCGACTGAGCGACTACAGTTTGGTATGAACGTAGTGGTGCTTCCTTTTCGAGACCCTCTTATTCTTGCGAAACAGTGCGCAACTATTGACTACCTCTCGAAAGGGCGACTCCTACCTGCCTTTGGTGTCGGTTCCGTGGCAATACCTGAATGGAGTGCGACAGGCCGAAGCCCTAAGGGCAGAGGGAAGCGCGTCGACGAAATGTTAGAGATCATGACCCTGCTTTGGCAGGGAGATTCCGTGAACTTTGATGGAGAATATTTTCAATACAAAAGAGCTCAGATATCTCCCATCCCGATGAGGCAGCCTCTCCCTTTATGGATAGGCGGCTCATCCAAAGCAGCGATACGGCGAACGGCAACGCTTGGCACTGGATGGCTTGCTGGGATCCAAACACCCGACCGTATTAAACCAGTCGTTGATCTCATTAAGGCCGAAAGTCAGGCAACTGGAAGGCCGATTGATGAGGATCATTATGGAGCAGGGTTTGGTTTTAGATTTGGGAGTTGGGATGAACCAGTTGTGCAGGAGCAGGCCCAACGATTAGCTCGTTTTCCTGAGATGGATTCAGTTGAATCCTACTATGGTATCGGTGATGCAAACGACATACTCAAAACAATAGAATCCTATAGGGAAGCCGGTATTTCTAAGTTTGTTTTGACACCAATTGGAACTGATGGACCCGACATAATGCATCAAACCAGAAGACTGATAGACGAGGTTATTCCAGTTATACATGGCAAATAGAGCAGAAAGCGAGTGATCCAATGGATGTAGCATTAGTTACCGGTTCAAGCACGGGAATAGGTGAATCAACGGTATTACATCTGGCAAGAAACAATTTCCATGTTTTTGCCACAATGCGCAATCCGGATGCAGGTACAGGACTACTCGAGACGGCAAAATCCGAAGGCCTCAGTCTCGAAGTGCTGGCACTCGACGTGAATGATGCTGAGTCTTGCTCCGCTTGCGTAAACGAAATCGTTAGCCGTGTTGGCAGAATCGATGTCCTGATTAATAATGCAGGCATCGGATCTGGTGGGGCTCTCGAAGAAGCATCCCTGGAACACATCAAAGATGTCTTCGAGACGAATGTGTTCGGAGCGGTGCGAATGATGCAACTTGTTTTACCAAGTATGCGCGAACGTCACCATGGAGCGATAGTTAATGTAACTTCCGTCGCTGGTAGGGTCGCGAATCCTAACATGTCCACCTATTCGGGGAGTAAATTTGCGCTTGATGTGATGACAGAGTCGCTTGCTGCAGAAGTTGTGCGATTCGGGATTCGCGTGGCACTTATCGAACCTGGTGTCATCCAAACTCCTATTTTTAGTAAGGGAAGTAATCCACCCAATCCGGAGTCTCCCTATCATGAATTTGCAGAACGAGCCGGATACTGGTTCGGCGTACGCCTGGAAAAACCGACCTATCCCCAAGAGGTCGCAGAGCTCATCGAGTATGCAATTGTCACAGATCAGCCAAAATTGAGATATTTAGTCGGACCTGATGCATTTTCCATGGTAGCGGCTCGAGAATCACTTACAGATGAAGAATGGATGGATACAGGGCGAGAGATGACTCTTGAAGAATATGCACGTTTACTCCGTGAGCGAGGGATTTCGTCATACCTGACCGAGTAATGACCTGACCATTTTTTTAGTGTGTTCACGAAGGAATCGAACTTATGAAAGCTGTAATCTGTTCTTCGGTGGGTGGTATTGACTCACTGACTCTGTCTGACGTCCCCTCACCGGCTCTTGGTGAGTCTGAGGTATTAGTGCGGGCCGAGGCCGCATCAGTAAATTTTGCTGATATATTGCTCGCTCAAGGGAAATATCAAGAAAAACCCCAGTATCCGTTCTCCCCGGGCCTTGAAGTTGCGGGCGTCATCATCGATGTTGCTGTTGATGTTGATCAATCGTTGGTAGGGAAACGAGTGATGGCCCCACTTAGGTGTGGAGGGTTTGCTGAGGAAGTGGTTGTTCCTGCAGTCAATCTGGTGGAGATACCTGATGATATGTCTGGCACAGTTGCTTGTACTATCCCAATTGCCTACGGCACGTCATACCTTGCTCTCGCGGACCGAGCGGGGCTGACCAGTGACGAGACTGTACTTGTTTTGGGGGCTTCGGGCGGTGTTGGATTAACTGCAGTGGAAATTGCTCACGCCTTAGGTGCGAGAGTAATTGCCGCAGCCAGCTCGCAAGAAAAATTAGACGTCGCTCGCTCATACGGAGCCGATCACCTAATAAATTATTCGACTCATAGTATCAGTGCCGAGGTGGAGCATAGTGTTGGTGGTGTTGATGTGGTATTTGATCCCGTTGGCGGTGATGCTTTTGAAGCATCTATGCATTGTGTGAATCCTGGTGCTCGAATCTTAATTATTGGTTTTGCAAGCGGTAAAATTCCTGAAATTAAGGCGAATCACTTATTGGTGAAAGACGTGGCTGCTATGGGTTTCAGCGTCGGTAAAATCCGTGAAAAGTCTCCCGAGCGTATGCGAGAAGGTTTGCAACAGATCGTTGAATGGTGGCGTGAGGATAAAATCCATCCATATATTTCGGACCAATTCCCTTTAAAGGATTATAGGGAGGCATTGGAACTTATCCGCGACCGTAGAGCCACAGGGAAGATCGTTTTAAATATATCTAACAAGGATTCTCAATAGTCTGTCTCATTGCAAGTGACTGATGTACCGTTGACCAAATGCCTATTAATAAAAAATTAAGCAATATGTACTACGGCTGGTTTATCGTGATCGGTCTCGCACTGGTTACTTTTCTCGATTTTGGTGCTCGTGCGTCTTTCGGTGTCTACGTTCACGAATGGGAAAAGGAATTTGAAACTTCGGTTGGTAGTATTTCGGCTGCCGCATCAATAGGTCTCGTAATCGGCGGACTATCATCACCAATTTATGGAGGCTTAATCGACCGGTTTGGTGGGAGGGTAGTTTTGTTGTCCGGAGCTACTTTGACTGGAATTGGTTATATTCTTCTGTCATTTATTCCAAGTGTGCTTTTTCTTGCTGTCGTTTGGGGTTGTGTCATTGCTTTAGCTACAGGGGGGATCTCGGTAGGCATGACGACAGTCACTGTCGCACGTTGGTTCAGCAGATACCGAGGCATGGCGATGTCTTTCATATTGAGCGGAGCTGCGCTTGGTGGGTTGTTGCTCGTGCCCTTTTCGTCATATCTCGTAGAGATCGTCGGCTGGCGAATGACCGTAACTGTGTTTGCCTTGGGTTTCCTGATAGTCGGTGTGCCGGTTGTTTGGAGCCTTGTCAGGAATTCTCCTGAGGAAATTGGATTAGAGAAAGATGGCCTATCCACTCACCCAGGTCAAGAAGGAACTGTAGTTGAGACCACCTCACCTTTGGAAGTTAGTCACTGGAGAGAGGCTCTGAAGAGCTTGCCAATATGGAAAATATCCATGGCGTATGTGGTTTGTGGCGTGAGTACCTCGATTATCTCAGTACATTATGTTCGATGGGCCATATCCGAGGGCATATCTTCCACTCAAGGGGCAATGGCCTTCGGGTTACTTGCAGGCGTGAATGGAACTGCTCTTCTCTTTGTGGGTTGGTTATCCGACCGAATGGAGCGGAGACTCTTGCTAGGTACGGTATATGGAATTAGGGCGTTGGGATTTTTGTGTCTGGTAATTCTTCCTCCTACTTGGGGCCTCTGGGCTTTTGCCGTGATCGGTGGAGGTTCATGGCTCTCGAGTGTCCCGCTCACTACTAGTTTGACTGCTGACATCTATGGTTTGAAACAAGTCGGGACCCTGACCGGACTTGCCAACTGTGCGCATGCGTTAGGTGGTGCCGCCTGTGTTTGGATAGCCGGAACGCTATTCGATGAAATTGGGACCTATGATTTCACGTTTATGGGAGTTGTTGTGGCACTAATTGCAGCCATGCTTATTTCATGGTCGGTTCAGGAGAAAAAATTATCTGTAAGATATCAGACGAGTCAATTGGAGACCGGCGGTGCTACAGCTAGTTAAGTTTCAACTTCATCATGATGGTCCAGTTGATCCTGTGTTGCTTGGCTGGATACGTGAAGTCCTCGATGGATTTTTAGGGTCTGGCGTGGCATTAATTCTTGGCGTGGGAGTGATTACTGTTCTTAGTGCAGCTTTACTTATTTTCGTAGGTCGACGCGTCAGATATTCAAATCATTCCCAGTAATTGCAATGACTAGATTTCATGATATCTGTGAGTCATAACTTCTGGTTCGAGTGCGATCGTTCGGTAACCACAGGAACCAACGATAGGATAGCCAACTGCTCCCGTGGCAATTAGTTTCAGATTCTTATATTCAGCCTCTCTGTTGTGATGGAGGTGCCCGGCGAGCATGAGTGAGACTCGGGATTCCTCTAAGAGATTCATTAAGTCTTTCCTATGCGTGGGCTTGAGCTGTCCGTATGTGTCATCATCTAAGGGGTCCTCTAGGAAAAGAGGCTTATGCATAAAGGCGCAGATACTATGAGCGTTTTTAGCTTCTTGCGAATGCAGAGTATCCTTCAAAAATTCCATTTGTGTCTCATATTCATTACCAAGTAGGTCACTGGAGTCAAAGATTTCAGAATTCAGCCCTACAAATAAAGCTTCGTCTGCTACGAAAGAGTAATAATCAGCACCGAAAACACTCCTATATTCCTGTAGTGCTTCAGGCGAAGCGTTATGGAAATCAGGACAGAGGTCATGATTGCCTGGGACCAGTCGAAGTGGGATGTCTTTGTTTAAGTGTTCGGATATTTCGAGCAGTGCGCTTCGTTGATCTAGTTGGTCGAGGTTGTTTATTAAATCCCCACATACCATCACAAAAGCGGGTTTGGTTTCGTTGGCTATGTTCAGCACCTTCGAATAATTTTCGCTCTCGATAGCCATGTCGGTAACGTCGACCGGATACGGGTTTGGGAGCTCTCCCTCTTTTACGAATCCGTTATCGATCCAGCGCTGCTGGCGAGTCGCTTGAGTCTGCGGGTCTTCTTTGGCTTGGTGACTCATCCATCGCCTCATCCCAAACTGTGTATCGGCGAGTTGCATAAATTCAACCATGATTCCACGTCCCCTTTGAGCTACCTATTGGTGTGAGAATAACGCGAATCGGAGAGCTCGATCGTCAAATGCGATTAACTCGTTGTTAGGAATGGATAATTTCGTCAGATGTTTACTGTTCCATCTAGCTATCTAGTGCTGGTACCTGAGCCCTGAATCGAGTTAGTCTGTCGAAACTGATTGGAGTTCTACATGAATGGTGTTGAGATAAAAGAAACACTTGGATCCGGAGGTCGAGTATTCGGTTGCATGCTCTCCGCAATGGGTGTTACTCGTTTTCGTTCTGCTTTAGCTGGATCGACAATGGATTTTGTAGTGATTGATAGCGAACATGGCTCTCGAGATCGGAAGGAGATCCAAGAGCTTTGTACTATGCTGCGTGACGCTGGTATTGCACCGATTGTGCGAGTTCCGATTCCTTTATCGCACTGGGTTGCGATGTCACTCGATGCTGGTGCCGCTGGCGTACTTGTTCCCTACTGTGAGACAGTTGAAGAGGTGCGTGAGTGTGTGGCTACTGCCAAATTTCATCCACTGAAGGGTGAGTACCTGACGAGGGCCATCACGACAGGGGAATTTCCTAGTGAGAAAACAAAGCAATACCTCGAGAAGCGTCATGAAGACAGTATCGTCATTATCGGGATTGAAAGTGAACCAGCCTATGAACGCTTAGAAAGCATTCTGGATGTTGGTTTGATCGACGGTATTTTTGTCGGGCCAAATGATATGACTACTTCACTTGGTATTCCTGACGAAGTTACCAATGAAACCTATTTGGATGTTCTCCGAGGAGTTATCGATACGTCAGAGAAATACGGTGTGCCGGTGATGATCCATCAG
>DEAP01000028.1 GCA_002348225.1 Dehalococcoidia bacterium UBA2979 | reverse complement strand
TGTTCTTGAAGTCAACGCAGACTGTAGCGGAGCGGACCTTTCTGGCCAAGACTTGTCAGCAGTGATCGCCCCTGGAGTGAATCTCAGAGGTGCCAATCTTAGTGGGGCAATTCTTGATGGAGCCCTCTTGGTTGGGGCGAAATTAACCGGAGCAGACCTTAGCGGAGCTTCCCTTGCTCACGCGAACTTATCCGCTGCAATCTTGGCTCAAGTCCGAGCACCAGCAACGGTGTTCTTTGAAACAAACCTCACACACGCTGACCTAACACAAGCCGACTTAAATACTGCAGTAATGATCGGAACGAACCTTAGCTCTGCGAACCTCACTGGGGCATCTGTTGAAGGTCTAATCGATAGACGAACGGAAAAATGCGGAACTATATGGACTGACGGGTCGCTTGACAACTCAGGCTGCTAACAACCTCTAAGTCACCTCACATCCGCTACTGTCTTCAATCGCCGCAAATTGGCATCTAACATAGCTACATGAGCAACATCGCACTTTCCCTAGCAAAAGCATCAGGATGGATTTCCCGTACTCTGGGCCTTGGAGGAGGAACTACCCTACCGGGAATGATTCTCCTGAAGTTACGGCCTCACGCTCTTCAGGAAATGGCACAAGAACTGGAAGAAATTATAGTCATCTCAGCAACAAACGGGAAAACAACCACTGCCAGAATGGTAAGCCATGCTGCAAATGAGTCTGAAATTTCATTTGTAGCAAATACCTCTGGAGCTAACCTTTCAAGCGGAATCGCTACGGCATTACTCCAAAGAAACCCAGATGAGAAATTCGGAATTTTCGAAGTCGATGAGGCGGCACTACCTGAACTTATTCCGCAACTACGACCTACCGTCCTTGTCTTAATGAATCTTTTCCGCGACCAACTTGACCGATACGGGGAACTAGAAACAACTATCCAAAAATGGAAGGAAATGATCGAATCTCTTCCGGAAACCACGAAACTCATCATCAACGCCGACGACCCCGCCCTCGCCTACCTCGGATCACTCCATCAAAACGTTCAATTCTTCGGACTAGAGCTAACCGACTATGGAAGCGAAACCATTCCCCACGCAGCTGACTCACTCCATTGCCAGAAATGCGACAGCCCTCTCATTTTCCAACAAGTCACCATAGGTCACCTTGGCCACTGGGAATGCCAGAATTGCGAATTACGAAGACCAAACCCTTCTTTTACAGGCGACAAAATTAACCTTAAGGGGCTTAACGGATCTGAGTTCATCGCAGCATCCAAAAAAGATTCACTGGAAATTCAAATACCCCTTGCCGGAATACATAACGTCTATAACGCCCTGACCGCATACGCCACCTGCTCTACGATCGACATCTCAACAAGAAAGATCCAAAAGGGCCTCTCGACAATTTCAGCCGCCTTCGGGAGAAACGAAATCATCAATTTCGATGGAATCGAACTCATAATAATGCTTGCAAAAAACCCCGCAGGAGCAAATCAAAACCTTAAAACTCTTCTCCTAGAAGAAGGAAACATGCATCTTGCTATCCTCCTGAACGACAGGACTGCTGATGGAAAAGATGTTAGTTGGATCTGGGACGTTGACTATGAAATAATCCTTGACCGCATTTCATCTCTGACCATCAGCGGAGACCGAGCTTACGACCTTGCCCTTCGTTTTCACTATTCAGGATTCCCAGCTACAAGCATGCATATTGCCCCATCCATACAAGAGCTTCTAGAGCATTTAAAAAGTACTATCAAAATAGACGGAAGGGCTATCGTCTTACCGACGTATACGTCAATGCTTGATTTACGAGCAGGACTTAACAAAATAGGAGCGACCCACTCTTTTTGGGAGGAAAAATGACAGAAATACGAATCTGCCACCTCTACCCAAAGGAAATGAACATCTACGGCGACCGTGGAAATATAGCTGTTATACAGAAGCGACTTGAATGGCGAGGGTACTCATCCTCGATAACTCCAATAAGCACTGGAGATGACTTCACTCCCACCAACTTCGATCTTTGCTACCTAGGAGGTGGCCAAGATAGAGATCAAATGATCGTCGCGTACGACCTTCAAAAAAAATCTGCAGCATTACACTCTGCAGCTAAAGACGGCATGGTTTTTCTATGGGTATGTGGAGGAATTCAGCTTGCTGGCGAAGGATACACAGACTCCGAAGGCCGAAGGATCCCCGGCGTTGGGATCCTTGATTTAGATACTTCTGCAGGAAAAAGTCGGCTCATCGGAGACCTTGTCCTAGATGCAGAACTCAACGGAGATACCTGCAAAGTTGTCGGTTATGAAAACCATGCAGGAAGAACATTTCTGGGGCCTGATGCCACTCCACTTGGTTCAGTACTTAAGGGCCATGGAAATAATGGCATAGATAGAACCGAAGGAGCAGTTCAACGAAGGGCAATCGGCACATACATGCACGGACCCATCTTGCCAAAAAACCCCTGGCTAGCGGACAAACTTCTTTCATGGGCGATTGAACACAAAACAGGAAAGGTGCCCACCCTCACCCCTTTAGACAACTCCTTAGAAAATCTTGCACAGCAAGTAGCAATAACACGTGCCGGCGTGAAACGATAGACCGATAATCAAAATCAAGAATAGAGCGAGTAAGTTATTTAATATGCCAGGAAGATACTCCTACACCAGCCCATGGTCCCGAGGAAACGACCCGTGGTTTCGAATAGGGCAAATCGACATCACAACGACAGTAGGCCTAATAGGCTTAGGAATCATTTCTGTCTTTGTGTGGGCTATTGAGGGAAGAAGCCATGAAATAAGCTTAAAGCTGCTGCTCGATCCACAAAGGGTCCAAGATGGTGAAATCTGGAGACTGATCACCTGGCCGCTAGTCAATCAAGCTAGTTTCTGGACTATTTTTTTATTTTTTATTCTCTATATGCTTGGTAACCAATTAGAGAACCTAATGGGAAGAAGGACTTTTCTCTACCTGCTCTTAGCTTTCACAGTTATCCCTGCTGTCGTGGTCACACTTGCCAGTATCTCAAATTCTTCACCTGCATTTATATACGGATTACGCTTCGTCGAACTTGGTGTGCTGATCGCCTTTGCAGCTCAATTTCCCTTTGCGCGATTTTGGCCGGGTATTCCTGCCTGGGGAATCGTAACTGTCATTGTTGGCCTTCAGTTCCTTGACGCTCTTCAAATGCGGTCGGGACTGCATGCTCTAACTTTACTTAGCGTAGCCATCACGGCTCTTGTCGGAATGCGTTCACTGGGGTATGCATCAGATCTGCATTGGATTCCATCATTACCAATTAGCGGAAATGCTAGAAGAGAATCACGCCAGCGCCCTAAACGTCAGAGACGATTCAAAAAAAACCACCTACGGGCGGTTACCGAATTCCGCGATCGGCACACAGAAAAAGAGATTGACCAAATCTTAGACCAGGTGGCTGAAGATGGAGTCGAAAGCCTTTCAAAAGACCAGAGAAAACGTCTAGAACAACATTCAAAAGAATTAAGGAAACGCCGCGACAGCTAATGGCAAATACATCTCAACTAGATCATGAATTTGCAAACTACGCTGCGACCGAAGCAGGAAAATTACTACTAGAAATTCGTGCCGGTAACCATAATTTGGATTCTTCCAACCTTGATCTAGGGACATACGGTGACATCCAGTCTCATGAACTTCTCGTTAAATTAATATCTGATCAGTTTCCCAACGATATTATCCTCTCGGAAGAAGCGACTGAAGACCCCAGCAGGATCAGCCAAGACCGAGTATGGATTATCGACCCTCTAGATGGAACTCGAGAGTACTGCATTAAAGGACGAACTGATTGGGCTGTACATGTGGCGCTTTCAAACTTCGGAATACCCGAAGTAGGCGCAGTTGCACTTCCAAATTTCGGAAAAACATACAGCACTCTTGATCCACCCCAAACACCGATATCTACAGGCCCGATCAAGATCGTCTACAGTCGGACAAGAACAGTTCCAGTCGCTGAATTCCTATCGAGGGAGATGAATGGAGAGCTGTTGCGAATGGGGTCTGCTGGAGCAAAATCCATGGCAGTGATCAATGGCAATGCCGATATATATGTTCACGCTGGAGGCCAATATGAATGGGATAGCTGCGCACCCGTCGCTGTAGCACTAGCATCAGGAATCCATGCCTCAAGGCTGGACGGAACTCCTTTGCGCTATAACCAAAAAGATCTCCACGTGCCAGATCTCCTTATTTGCAGAAAAGAGCTAGTAGATCCCGTCCTAACATTACTCAGATGAATTTTCAGGTGTAGAGTCCTGAGAATGCGTTTGGTTATAGCTACGTGCTCAGTTGATTACAAAGGAAGACTGAAAGCAACTTTACCAACTGCTAAAAGACTGATTATGACAAAAGCAGATGGATGCGTAGCCGTCCATGCGGACACTCGGGGTGCCTATAAGCCGCTCATGTGGATGAACGCCCCTAATAGAATCGAAGAAGCTGAGAGCTCATGGATTATCTCAAATCCTAAAGGCGAACGTCTAACTATAAGCATTGAAGAGATTTTATCTGACACCAGCTTTGACCTGGGAGAGGATCCGGGTTTGCAAAAAGATGGCGTTGAAGCCCACTTACAGCTCCTTCTCGCTGAAAATCCCGAAGAGATTGAGGAAGGCCTATCGTTAACCCGAAGAGAGTTTCCAACTGATATTGGCCCCGTTGATATGCTCTGTCGCGATAAGGAGAGCAAAGCTGTCGCTATTGAGATTAAAAGACGAGGGGGTATCGATGGAGTTGAGCAGCTTACACGATACCTCGATTACTTAAATCGTGATCCGAAGCTGCGACCAGTTAGGGGCATATTCGTCGCACAAGAGATAACTCCTCAGGCAAAGACATTAGCGAAAGATCGAGAAATAGGCTGGGTTGAAATTGATTACGAGCAATTACAAGGAATAGAGTCGGACATTCTTCGACTGTTCTAGACGAATTAACTCACGTCAGGAAGAAAACACATACCGGTGACATAGCGAGCGATCTGTTCTCCATTATTCTGAAGAGATCGATTCATCGTCCAATTCTTCGCAAACCTATCGCCCTAAGCGGGCGAAGAGACCTTCAACGTCTGAACGCATACCAATCTCTAGGGTTATGTTAATTACAACTGCGTTAATAACGATCCTGACTCTCTGGCTTGCGATCTGGAGTATCGACCGAGCAATTAACAAAAACAAGATTGGGCGAGGTATCACAGTAATAGGTCAAGATGTAGGCGGTTTGCACCCATCAGAACTTTCCGATGTCCTGCTTTCGATAGCTACGAGCTATGCCTCAACTCCAGTAATTATAAAATCGGACTTGGGAGATATCCAGACAACAACTGGCGAAGTCGGTATCACAGTACATATTGAAGAGACTTTCAAAAAAATACTGGAACTCGATGATATCCCACTCATTATCGAACCTTTCCACTGGGTAAAGAACCTGTTCGCTGAGCGATCTTCTCCTATCGCTGTCCAGTTGAGAAAAGATCAGAATTTTGAACTCCCCGTAGATCTTTCCAACAGGACATCCGAGGCTATCGAACCAGTTTGGAAAGTAGAAAACGGTCGAGTCGAACACATAAATGGAATTCCAGCACAAATCTTTAATGAAGAGGCAATTAGAAATTCGATCTTTCTTGCGGCTGCAACTGGAGCTAGCCCAATAGTCGTAAACGCAGACTTCACCGAGATACTTCCAGAAATAAGCGATTCCGAAGCAGCAGAATTTACCCAAAACATCAATGACTTAACGAAATCCGGACTAACAATTATTGTTGGTGAGAGGACCCACACCTTCTCTCCCGAAGAAGTTAGAAATTGGCTTATCTTTTCACTGGAAGACGGACAACCAACTTGGATACTAAACAACCCTTTGGTAAGAGGGGCGATTGGAGATCAACTTGGCGGCGTTGTCGCAGACAAAAACGAGCTACCAGAAATTATCGTAAATGATGGAGAACTCAGGATCGTTAACCTATCTGCAAAAGCTTGCTGCGCTGAAGACTCTGTTGACTTGATCTATCAGTCAATACTCAATGGCGCTAATTCAGTGAATCTCCAACTTATCAACATCACAGATGGAATGGACGAATTATTGATGGCATACGGAGTATCGGAGTTAATATCCGAAGCAACTACTCCCCATCCATGCTGCCAAAGTCGGGTCACAAATATTCAAAAATTCGCGGAACTTATTCAAGGAACAATCATTGGACCTGGTGACTCTCTTTCCCTTAACGAAGCAATCGGCAAACGAACAAAAGCCAAAGGGTTTGTAGAAGCGGGAGTAATCGTCAATGGAGAATTAACCGAAGATGTCGGAGGAGGAATTTCTCAATTCGCTACGACATTCTTCCAAGCAGCATTCTATGGGGGGCTCGATATTGTTCAATACTTTCCCCACACAATATGGTTCTCTAGATACGCAGACTTCGAAGGGCGAAAAGGGATCGAATCAACGATCTCATGGCCCAGCCCTAATTTGGAAGTCAGAAACATCTCACCATTCCCAATTCTCGTCTGGCCAACATGGACCTCGACATCTTTAACTGTGAGCCTTTACTCAACAAAATACGCTGAAACTGAAGTATCAGGCCAACGTTCATCAATGTCTGACCAATGCGAGATCATCCAAACAACTAGACGAAGACAACTTCCCGATGGATCGGAAGAATTAGATACTTTTTCAGCGAGATACCAACCTGAAAATGGGATCGGGTGCAACGGAGAACCAACATACCCTAGACCTCCGGACCCACCAAGAAATATAGGGGTACAAGCAGGAGATACACAGATAACCGTGTCCTGGGACATTCCAGAACCTGAAGGAAACTTTGATATAACCGAGTATTTTCCAATAACTTCATACACGGCTACTGCAAGCCCAGGCGGAAATACATGCACAACTGTTGAGTTGACTTGTGTAATAAGTGGCTTGGATAATGGCGTCCCCTACACATTCATAGTTATAGCTACAAACTCAGAAGGCGATAGCCAAGACTCTGAGCCCTCAATCGAGATAACTCCTGAACCAGAGCCAACACCAACACCTGAACCAACACCAACACC
>DEAP01000081.1 GCA_002348225.1 Dehalococcoidia bacterium UBA2979 | reverse complement strand
TCATCCGCGATATCGATACGAGGGCGAACTGGAGTCATCCAGTCCTGAAAGGATGCCGATGCAGCACCATAGAGAGCGTTGTAGATTTCTGTGGCTTCACCGGCCTTTACCACGTTAGTCATTAAGAGCCTCCGGCACGTCGCTATTTTCGGAGAGGGCACGAGCAATCTTTATTGACTTGGCAGCAGTGAGATTCCCAACAGGATGCTCATAAACGGATTTTTGTTCAATCCAAACCATGGGGGCTAGTTCACAGGTTCCATTGCATTGTCCAAGTATCATGCCGCACTTACCGTCCTCGGTTTGGCTTCCTAACTCGTCGATCCCGAGGACAGCCATCATTGCGTTTTTGATACCGTTGGCATTTTTTGTTCGGCAGGCAGGCCCAGAACACCATCGAATAGTGGTCTCAGGCGGCGGAGTAAATCTAAATTCTTCGTAGAAGGAGGCCATCCCATATACATGAGACGGAAACATCTCGAACTGCTCTGCGATCACTTTCAAAGCCTCGTGTGATAAATATCCGAACTCATGTTGCACCGTGTGTAGTGCACCCAGTAAATCACCATTGTTAGGGCGAAATCCCTGAATAAGGGAGCGGATACGCAGAGTTGATTCAGTCTCGAGAGGCATCTTGCTTAAGTCCAAATCTCCTATTTACACAAATACTAACTCTGAAGTAAGTGTCGCTCAAGGCATTCCCAGTTAATCTCACAGACTACCTGAGGAACTGCTTGTCTAGAAATCGTTCACCTATTTCGATCATGGACGGCCGCCCATGAGCGCAAGTGAATGGATTATCCGTCTGAGCTAATCTCTCAATCAAAAATTTTATATCGTGCCTGGTTAGTTTGTCTCCTGCACGGATAGATGAATGGCATGCCAGACCGGCTGCAAAAGTATTTGGACCAGACAGATGTTCTTCAGCGATCTGTTCCTCGAGCACCTTTCGCCACATCATTTCAATATTTTTGTTTTTCGCGTTTATAAGAGCTGGGATTTCCCGAATAAGAATTCTATGCTGGCTCAGAAGTTCGAAGTCCCAGCCTAGCTCTGATATCGCGGTCTGTTCGTTTCTCGCCAGGTCATGTAGTAGTGGAGTCGAATTTACGATGATGGGGGAGAGCAATGGTTGGCGTCTAGTATTTCCAGTGGCAATATCTTCGAGTAACGTCTCATATCTAGCGCGTTCGTCTGCAGCATGCTGGTCTATGAGCATGAGACTGTCTCTGGCCTCACACAATATGTATTTCAGAGAAAATTGTCCAATCGGCCTTAGCTCACGGAGGTCAAATTCACTCTCGGGACCTACGTTACTGATCTGGGAGGTAGGTTCTGAATTCACCCTTTCTTCTAGGGAATTGGTTAACTCGTATCTAGTGAGTTTTGGTTGCGAGAATACATCACGCATGATCACTGTGGGCGCCATGTTTGTTACGGCCGTTTCCAGTGTTGTGAATGAGGCATTACTCAAGGCTCGTCCCAGTGCAAACTGAGTAGTTTTAACCACCTCACTTTCCGATTCGAACTTAATTTCCTGTTTTGCGGGGTGAATATTGACATCCACTTGATCTGGCTGGACGGTGACATTCAATAATACACAGGGATGTCGTCCAATCGGCAACAGAGACGAGTAAGTGCGTTCGATGGCATGGAGTAGAGGTTTGGATTGGATACTTCGTCCGTTGACGAGGATATGTATATACGACCGATTACCCTTGTGCACCGAGGGAGGACTGCACAAGCCAGATACTGATACTGGGCTCTCGGATTTATTTAGCTCAGAGTGAAAGTCTAGTAGTGGCTCCGCAAGCTCAGGTGAATGTACGGCGCCAAAGGCGCTTCTAGGTGAACCGTCACCTGGAGTGAGTATCTTGTCATTATCATCCGTGATCAGTCGGAACGCGATGTCTGGATAGGCTAGAGCGATTTGACAAACGATTTTAGTGATAGCCATAGATTCAGCGCGAGAGGTGCCAAGGAATTTCTTACGTGCTGGGATTGCGTCGAAAAGCCCTCTAACCTCTATCGTTGTGCCTATCGGGTGTGGGTGTGGCTTTAGTGGGCTAACTCCGGTATACGACGCAACTAAAGCGTGTCCATGACTTGTGTCAGCTGGTCGAGTGATGAGAGTGCATTCCGCAGCAGACGCCACAGAAGCTAGCGCCTCCCCTCGGAAACCGAGAGTCTGAATCCTGAAGAGATCATCGATACTAGCTAGTTTGGAAGTAGCATGCCTTACGAACGCTAAGGGCATTTGGTCAGCCGGAATACCTCTCCCGTTGTCATGCACTCTGATTAAATCGATACCACCATTGTCGACAGATATTTCAATCCTTGATGCCCCCGCATCTACAGCATTTTCGACTAGTTCCTTCACTATTGACGCAGGTCGCTCAATGACTTCCCCCGCAGCAATTAAAGATGCGACGCTAGAATCGAGCTTCCTAATTTCGTGCGAGTGGGGGGGAGGCAATAGGTTCGAGCCGGAGTCCGTATAAATTGAGGCGACCATACGGTAATTCTATCAAATAATCACTTGCATAGACAGATGACTAATTGATAGAAGGTTTTATAATTTAAAATCGTTTATCCGCGCCTTGAGTTCATATAGATAGTCGAGCGCATCCTTCGGGCTCATTTGATCAACTGTCAGGTTTTCAAGTTGCTTAATGACTTCACGGTCCAATCCTCGGCGATCGTCTGTTGCTTCCGAGACAGAACTTTGACTAGCGATCTCCTGAATTTCAAACTTTGACAGGCTGGCAAGTATTGTTTTTGCTCTGAGTACTACACTCTCCGGTAATCCAGCAAGCGAAGCTACATGCACTCCATAGGAACCATCTGCGGCACCCTCAACAATTTTGTGTAGAAATACGATATCGCCATTGTGATTTACTACGGAGACAGAATGGTTACTAGCGTCGTCAAACTGGCTGGCCACATCAGTTAATTCTCGATAATGAGTCGCAAAAAGAGTCAGCGGGGCTGGGGAAACATCATTGTGTAGATGCTCGAGAATCGCCTGAGCGATAGCCAAGCCATCTTCCGTGGCTGTCCCCCGACCGACTTCATCAAAAATTATCAGAGACTCGTTACTCATGTTATTCAATATCGTGGCAGTTTCCGACATCTCGACCATGAATGTTGACCTGCCGGCAGCTATCTGATCTTGAGCCCCCACGCGGGAATAGATACGATCGACTAATGGGACCGATGCCTGTTCAGCTGGTACGTAGAAGCCGGCGTGAGCCAATAACACTATCAATGCACATTGACGGAGGTAAGTTGATTTACCAGCCATATTAGGCCCAGTCAACAGCATTATTCTAGGAGCAGATGAACCTAGTCTGCAGTCGTTAGCTATAAACTCTCCTGTTTGAAGCTTGCTTTCCACAACGGGGTGTCGTCCATTGATAATTTCTAGTGTTGAGTCTGTCACCATTTTGGGTCGAACATATTGATTCGTATGCGCTAACTCCGCAGTACTGCATGCGACATCCAATCGTGCAATTGTTAATCCAAGCTCCCTTAACTCGTCAGCAGTATCGATCACTACCTGGAAAATAGTGTGCACGATTGTTTCCTCTTCATGGATGATGGCCGCCTGAGCTGATCTGATTGAATTCTCGATTTCGTCGAGGAGGGGCAATGTAAATCGTTGAGAATTGGCGAGGGTTTGTTTGGCTTCATAGCTTTCAGGGACATGGGCAGCCTGACTTCGAGGGCATTCAAGGAAATAACCAAATACTCTGTTATACCCCACCTTTATTGATAGCCCTGTGGATTTGCGCTCTTTCACTTCCAGCTTCGTGAGCTCGGAGAAGCATTCTGCAAGGATCACTCTTTGGTGATCAAGGCTGTCGCTAAATTCCTCTCGAATAGTGGGTTGATCCCCGGGTTCAGCTGGAGGATCTTCCGCTAGCACTGTGTCAAGGTGGTTGGTCAGTATAAGCAGTTCTTCTCCAGCACGGAGTAAGTGGGCAAGGTTGGTATTGTTAGGCGAAATAAGATCGATAATTGCGGGTATTTCACGGAGAGTATCGCGGAGCTGGGCTAGGAGCTTGCCGTTTCTAGATCCTGAACTAATCCGTGCAACTAATCGATCTATGTCGGAGAGTTTTGACAGCTTTGCACGAACGCTATCTCTGACATGGTGGTCTTGTAGTAGCAGTGTGGCCTCATCGAGTCTATCAGCGATTTCGCGGAGATCTCTCGAGGGACGAGAAATGCGATCTTCGAGGAGCCGTTTTCCCATGGGTGTCCTCGTTTGATCAATAACTGATAATAGTGATTCCTCGCTTCTTTCCCTAGTGTTTATTAGATCTAGGCTCCTTCGTGTTTGGGGGTCGACGAAAATGAAGTCGTTATTTGCCTCAAGCTTGGGTGTCTGTAGCACGGCTAATGCGTCAGGCCATACTTCTCGGATGTATCCAAGTATTGCTCCCAGAGCCCTCAGGGCCTGGGGATGGTTCTCTAGTCCGAAAGAATCGATTGGAGGATTGCCTGATGTCTGACTCCAAATTATTCGAGCATATTCGACTTGAAACTCTTCCGGTGGTCGGATCGTTCTTAGGCTAGGGGGTAGTTCCGAGGTATTCAGAGAATGGAGAGTATCTACTTGTTCACAAAGTATTTCCCTTGGAGTTAGACGAGACAACTCTCCCAGAATCTCACCTTGATGCAATTCTTTTAGCCGGATCTCACCGGTGGTGACATCAACTGTCGCGATTCCCCAATTATTAGCTCCATCGACAGGATCTCTTACTACAGAACTCAGCCAGTTGTTCGAGCCACTGGTGATCAGTGCTCCAGAATCTACCGTTCCGGGAGTAACTACACGTGTGACTCGCCTTTCGACTAGCCCTTGAGTCCCACCTTTAGACGGCGGCAAAGAAGTTTGTTCAGCTATGGCCACACGATGGCCGGCATTTACTAGGATGTCGAGATATCGTTCTAATTGATGGTGGGGAACTCCTGCAAGTGGGATTCGCCCCTCACCTTTTCCCATTGGCCGAGAAGTCAAGGCTATTCCGAGCACCCGAGCTGCGAGCTCAGCATCAGCGTCAAAGGTCTCATAAAAATCACCCATGCGGAAAAGAAGTACCGCATCTGGGTGGGCTGCTTTCAAGGCTAAGTATTGTTTTCTACCAGGGCTAAGCAGAGTCTATTTTCCTTCACATGTAGGTTTCTAGTATTGGTTCGATTAAAATTCCATCGTCAAAGGGTCATTGAAATATATTTGATAAACGGCCTCCTTAAGCGAAGGTGAGATGTCTGCATCTAAAATTGTTTCGAGCACCTCCCATAGTTCTAACTGTATCAGTTTCTGTAAGAAAAATTCATCTCCATACTCGGGACGCACCTGTTCGCTGGCGATTTTAGATAGTCTTTCAATATGAGGCATTTGATAGGGACATGCGATCGTATCAACTTGGTTATTCCACATGGCAGCGAACAGAACACTCTCCAGAGATATCTGCAGGTTGGCGGCAGTTCCGGCGCCGACCGGATCTATCGTGACAAAAGAATTGGCACTAGGGAAATATTCGTTGTACCGTTGCACCAATGATATAGATCTACGGGTCCCAGCAGGATCAATAAGTGCCGGCCATGACAGGGCGTCTAGAAATATCGGTCCAGGTGCCCCTTTCGCAACAGCCCAGTCGAGAGCTCTCCCCATGGCGTCGATGATCCAATCAATTTCAGCACCGGCAATACCCTCACGGTCGATCTTCCATGGGGACAGGACTAATCCACACCGAGATTTTGCCACAGCTCGCATAAGATATTCATCGTCGGAAGTGAAGGCTTGGCCTGCTACGCCGAGTCCATGAACAGCCAGCGGACCAGCTAGTCCCACCCTCTCACTCAATTCCAAGAATTGCGCGAGCGTGGCTGAGGAACGGTACTTTAAGAATACCGGTTCAGTTGTTGTTGACGTTCTTATCTGACTTACGCAGTCGAGTATCGAGATAGCAGACCACGCCCCCCGCAGATCCACGAAGATACCAGCACCAGCAGGTGACAATTGGTGCGTGACCAGAGTCTTATTTGTTTTGGGAGAAACCTGATCAATCGGAGCTGTTTCCAAGTTAGGTTCTCGTAGAATTTCATGAGTTAACACGCGAGCCATTTTGACCCCTAGAAAAGTGCAGGTAGTCCTTCGCGGCGTTCTCGCCAGTCAAGGATTTCAGCGGCAGCTCTCGCTGCTCGATTGACGGTGGAGAAGCATGGTATGCCGGCTTTGTACGCCGCTAAACCGAACAGATGTGACGAGTTCCGGTTATCGCCACGTTGCCGAAGGAGCATAACTATAGGTTTTTGCGTTCGGTCTTGAATTCCTGACAGACGATCAACGTAGTCATTTATCTCACTCTCTAAAGAGTCTGGATCAGCTGAATCATCATTGTCAGAGGTCGAACTACTACTCCAAGGCAGAGTTGCAAACACGACGTCAATATTAGCTGATTCAGCTGCCACTTCAATAGTATTCGCCCAGATTTCGATATCTCCCCCTGGGTTGGTATCGATTGGGTTGTTTATTGAAGTACCGGCGACGGGAACGAATTCTCGAAGTTTTTCCTTAGTAGGGTCTGGTGTTGGAGGCACCTCTAAGCCGGCCATCGCGATCGCGTCTGCCGAGAGCACCGCAAAACCACCACCACCTGACACAAGAGCGACTCCTTTGCCTTTTATGTCCTTCAACGAAGTTGTACTTGCCACGGTGAAATCATGGAGATCATCCATGGTGACAGCCCGTGAGGCTCCGGCTTGGCGGCACATTGCATCAAAGATTTTGATCTCGCCGGCCAAAGAGCCAGTGTGCGAGTGAGCTGCTCGAGCACCAGCAGCGGTGAGTCCACCTTTTAGGAGTATTACTGGTTTTTTAGCAGCGAGCGTCTTCACAGCATCAAAAAAATAGGATCCCTCCTGCACACCCTCAAGGTACGCAGTAACTACTTCGGTCTCGGCGTCATTTGCGAGATAGTCGAAGAAATGGTGGGCCTTCAGGTCAGCCCCGTTACCGAACGATATCCCTTTTGAAAACCTCACGCCTCGTCTTCCAAGACCATGGATCATATCTCCAGCATTAGCTCCTGATTGAGAGACTACGGCAACGTTGCCGGCCTCCGCTGGGAAGCCATTCATAAAGGCTAAGCCTTCATGAGGTACATAGAGTCCCATGCAGTTGGGTCCGATCACCCTGATACCAGATTCAGTTAATTGACCAACTAGCCTTTTTTCGAGATCCATAAGGTCAGGATCACCAGTTTCAGAAAATCCAGCAGTGTAGAAATGGACACTGTTGACTTGTTTTGCTATCGCTTGCTCGACCAATGCTGGAACTACTCGTTCGGGTACCAGAGATATAACGTGATCCACTGGATCAGGAATATCCAGTAGGCTCCCATACGCTTTTATTCCCGAAATCTGTTCAACTTTCGGGTTAATGATGTAAAGCGGGGCTCTCTCATGATATTTATGCTCGAGCAGTGACGTGAGGAAACCACTTGCCATTCCTTTGGCGTTGGACGAGACACCAAAAAGGGCAGTGGATCTCGGGTGGAATATTTTCTCAAGCGGGTGTGAGGTCTCGTCTTTGTTTGGTGTCTCGGCCATGCAAACTCCGTACAAGTCGTATTGTTACCTGCTGATAGTAGCAAGTGTTTTAGCAAGCGTCCCCTCGAGCCATATTGATTCCCGCGGGGGCTCCAGTTGGTATTTCCCAAGTCTGGGAAGCTATGGGAGAGAAGTATTCGACATCGTGTGTAGCAATAATTGCTGACAGGTTTTGGTTCTCCGCTAACTCCCGTATGAGGTCGGCAAGTAGTTGCTTTGATTTTCTGTCTAAGAATGAGGTTGGTTCGTCTAGGATAAGTATATTGGGTTCCTGTGCTAGAGCTCGGGCTAATGTCAGTCGTTGCAGTTCGCCATCTGAAATTGATTTAATACTTTTATCCACAAGATGGTCTGCATTCGTTTGCTGAATGCAGCGGTGAGTCATTTCGATATCCTGCTGACGTAATTGTCCATTCCAGCCAGTGAAGGGATATCGCCCTTGACCTACATATTCAAATCCAGTCATCAGGATATTCTCAGGTCTTCCGCTGAAGACAGTCGCAAATTGCCTTGATCTGTCATGGACGGATAATTCGGATAGTTCTTGCTCGTCAATAGTGATTGAGCCTGAGCGTCTGCGCTGAAGGCCCGAAAGAGTCCGTAAGAGTGACGATTTGCCCGTTCCGTTGTCTCCGATAAGTACGATAATTTCTCCTGTGCCAACAGTGAGATTGAGTCCAACCAAAAGGCTGTTGTCTTTGTACCCGACCTCGAGATCGGACGTGCTAAGTAGCGGACGGTTGTGTGGATTAGACATGACTGGTCTTCCTGTAGGTGATTAGTATCCATATGACTACAGGAGCACCTAGAAGGGCAGTAACGGCATTTAAAGGCAGCACGGAATTGTGGCCAGGTAACTGGGCAATGATTTCTGCAATCAAGCCTATGCTTGCGCCAGTGATCGCTGTGAGGGGTGCAATTTTTAGATGGTCTGATGACCCTACAGTAAAACGAGCCAAGTGCGGCGCCGCAATTCCAATAAAGGTTATTGGCCCGCAGAATGCGGTTGATACTCCAGCACAAATCGCTGTACTGGATAAGGTCAAGATTCGAAGCCTCGTGATATTTACCCCTACTGATGTAGCGTAAGGCTCGCCAAAAAGTAAGGCGTTAAGTTGCTTTAGAGTATACAAAGCTATGCCGACACTCAGCAGTAGCGATGGCATCAAAATAGCTAGCCCTTGCCAGCCTACGGTTCGAAATGAACCAAATCCCCATATGAGGTAGCGCTGGATGTTCTCGGGATCAGCGTATGCGACAAGAAGTGTAATGCCCGATGCCAATCCATAAGAAATCATAAGACCAATGATGAGGAGAATTCCGATTGAATGAACCCGCTGGGAAATAAACAATACTGCCACAAGGACTATGAGTGCTCCCGTGATCGCGCTTATGGTTACTGTTGATACAAAATCCCATCCGGTGCCTACAGCAAAAAGGCCTACAGCTGATGACTGGCCAAGCAGAACAGTCAGGGCCACTCCCCAACTTGCACCCGCTGTGACTCCGAGAATAGACGAATCAGCAACTGGATTGCGGAACAACGTCTGCATCTGTAATCCCGCTATGCCCAAACCAGCACCTACCGAAAGAGCAGTGAGTGTTCTAGGTATCCTGATGTCCCAGATAATTATCTCCCACGCTCTTGGAACATCTGAGTCATTGAGTAGGATCGATAGTGTCGATTCTGGTGGAATATAAGTAGAGCCGATGAGAATACCGGAAGCCGAGAGCAGGACTAGCCCCGCCAGGCCGAATGAAAATTTCACTTTGAAACTGGAGTTGTGCATAGGACTACGATCACTGCGGTGGCAACCTTAGATACCATTCAAGTGAGTGATGCGACATGATTTCAGGGTGAAATATTTTCATCAAATCAGCGAGGAGAAGATCAGGTCGTGATGCAGCTCGCTCGAAATAATCGTCTGCGCCATTCTTATTTACCAGTCGGGTGTGATTCCAAACTTGTTCCATCTGAATAGAGTTTAGGTCGGCATATCGTGGGTCTTCGATCAAGCCTTGCTTCAGATTGATCCAGTGAGACGGTGCATCAATCCATATTGAAGCAGTTTGACCTTCTACTAGAACGGTTTCGATGTCTAGGTAAAGAGATCCAGTATCTTCACCTGTTCGCCAGATATAGTCGCCTCCCGCATCGTCCACTAATTGGGCGACGTACGATCCACCTCCCGGTGCATAGAAAGTTCCTTGGAAGGCGGAACCGACCATGACTTTCGGTCGGTCGCTCCGCTCTGAGGCCATCGCACTTAGTCTGCCGTATTCTTTTTCCACTTCATCGATGAAAGCGGTCGCGATTTTTTCACGATTCAGTAGTGCTGCAGTGACATACATCCATTCAGCACGACCGATTGGGTTAGTTTCGAGCCAGTCAGTCCAATCGATTACAGGGATCTCTAGGTCTCTGAGCACGGAATAGGAGGGATCGGGGAAACCACTCGAGAGCAGTACCTCCGGTTTTTCAGCTATTACAGCTTCGGTATCCACTTCAAAATTTGCGGCGAATTCAGTAACATTATTTTCGATCACATGAGCCATCAATTCAGTAGATGTGATATAGCCTGTCTGTGCGACGCCAGTGACCACATCCTTACTTCCAAGAATTGTGATCCCGGGATATTGGGTGCTGGACGAAAGGAACATTGAGCGAATTGGAATATTGATAATGGGATGTTCTAGATCCGTGGGGGCGTCGGCACCACACTGAACCAAAGTATATGAGCGGGTATCTGTAGAATCTGTCCCATTGATGGTGAGTATTTTGTAACTATTGTGATATTCAATTACAAAATTTTCGGCGGTTCTGACTAACACTTTATCCGGAAAATAGTCGAGGTCAGCATGAAATTCTCCTTGCTCGATACAGGAATCAGTCAAATTGGTGGAAGGTGCATCCAAAGTGTCAGCTGTGCCTCGGCCGGTACTTGTAGATGTGGCAACAGTGCTGCTGGCAGTGGCTGATGGAACTGTTGCTGTATCGACTACATCACTGTCTGTTTCGGTAGTGCACGCTACCCCGAAAGCAGCGATCGAAGCTATCAGTATGTTTAGCCATATGCTTTTATGTTGACGTGTAAACTGGACGAATGTCACTCGACCCTCCCGTATCCTCGCGGTTTGGATTATCACGAACTGCGTACGGGCGACCTGACTAGCTAGGCTTTGCCTAAATACAAAATCCTAGAACAACAGTTGCGGGACAGTGTCGGATTCTCACCGAACTTCGCCGTACGTACAGAGACTAATTGACAAGACTCCTGCGAGCAAACTATGAGCTAGTCTCTGGAGTTGTAGACGTCAGCAATAGCCTGAAGAACTAGGTCGCAGAGTAGTCCGGTTCTGATCTGTGCTCTACTTATTTCAACGGTGTTCAAATTCCGCTCGCGACTCAGTTCTTTAGTTGTTTCTTCTATCTGTCTTCGGAAATATATAAAGGCATTTACCGCCTTTGATAAGGACATCGCTTGCTGATAGAGGAGTAACCCATACTCCTGACCAATAGAGCTTATCTCTTGCTCCAGTTCAGGTTGTTTTCGTTGGGAAGTGATGTAGTTGTCCGCTATCGAGATCAGGCGCCCACCAATTCTGCGGAAGTCTTCACGATCAGCTTCCTTGAATTGATTGTTCCATTCTGCGTCCTTTGGTTTGTGCGCTAATGATCGACGAACCCTCGATACCACGGCACTACTTATTGTATTCCGTGCGCCATTTACATTTGACGAGATTATCGTATCAAGTTCAGCCATGGAGAATCGTCTATGCCCACCGGCAGTTCGATATGATGGAACTTGACCGCTGTCGGCCCACCTTCTGAGAGTCGACGCGTTTACACCAAGGCGTTTCGCCGCCACAGTTAGGCGGACCCTGCTGTCTAGGGTTTCATCGGAATCGATCATCCATGGGTCTCCGTAATCGTGAACTTGTAAGCTCGCTCCGAATCATTTTTATTGATCAGTCCTGGTGGGCCAAAGCCGTTTAAAAATCTTAACGCACAAAGCGTAAATTTTGGTGGGTTATAACGTCAGATTTATGGTGTTTATTCAACTCGTCCCCAGCATCTAGAGTTAAGCTATTTCGAGACGAATAAGTGAGATTGATAGAATGACCCAGCGGGTAGCACATTTTGATCTAGATTCTTTTTTTGTAGAGGTGGAAAGGTTAGAAAATCCATCGCTAATCGGTAAACCTATCTTAGTTGGCTGGCTAGGACCCCGAGGTGTCGTTACCAGCGCATCTTATGAAGCTCGACAATTTGGCTGCAGGTCAGCTCAACCTATGGAAGTTGCCCTTAAACTATGTCCATCAGCGATATCTGTTGAGCCTCGTATAGATTTATATCGCCGGATATCTGAGAGATTCCACAAAAAACTTCGTGAATATACTTCCGTCGTCGAGTCAATGTCTATTGATGAGGCGTTCGTGGATTTTTCGGACTTCCAATCAAGTGAAAAAGAACTTCAGCTTATTGAAACCATGCGGCATGCGATTAAAACAGAAATAGGTCTCGTGGTTTCAGCTGGTCTGGCAAACTCAAAGACAGCAGCAAAGATAGGTTCCGCTTTGGCGAAACCCAATGGTCTTATTGTTGTTCCTCCAGGCGATGATGCTGTATTTATGAGAGATCTTGCGATTAAAAAACTGCCATCGGTAGGTCCAGTTCTTGAAAAATCACTTAAACAAATTGGATTCGAGACAATCGGCGATGTTGCTAAGTCTGATAAACGATTCCTGCGGATGCGTTTTGGTCGTATTGGAGAGTCGATTTTCGACAAAGCTCGTGGCCTTGATTTTGCAAAGGTCGAGAGTCACCGACGCGAAAGGAAATCAATTTCACGTGAGACAACTTTTCCGCAAGATGTTTCAGATGTTGGCGTTCTTTCATCTAAGTTGCAGATTTTAAGTGAGGCGATATCTTCAGATATTTTAAGAGAGTCTCGCTCTGCACGAACAATAGGAATAAAAATCAGATGGGCAGATTTTGTCATTAATAATCGTCAAACGAGTGTTGCTATCCCGCTCACTTCTTCATCCGATATTTATAAAATTGTCGAGGGAATGCTCACAGATGAACTGCGTGACAATCCAAGACGCTCGATCAGGTTGATTGGTATTTCACTAAGTAGTTTCGGTCATGTCACTTACCAACCATCATTAGATAGTACTCGCGAACTGGATATTGAAATGGCAAATCGCGGGAAGCAACAGCAATTAGATAATGCGATATCTGAAGTTCGAGACCGATATGGGTCCAAAGCAGTGATGAGAGGCTTTGATAATACCTAGCTATTTCGCGATCTGGCGCCAGAGTCAGGATGCTCGAGTTCACCCTCAGTTACACCGTTTACGGCATCGTCCTCAGACGAACCTGAATTGATCCTTCTAGCAACTGCGACGGCTGCTGCCGCAATGATGGCCGATGATAGGGCAGCCCCGCCAGCCACGACCATATGCTTTCGTTTGACCTGTGGGAACCTGTCGACGACACGGTGGGCAAGCCGTACCGCATTTTGGGTGACATCTTCTATCCGTTCACCTCTCGACGGTCGAGAATCGCTCATAAACTCTGCTCCGCTCGAATCGACCGAATTAGCGAAGCAGAATGTAGTGCAGCATACATAGCTTCTTCGCCTTTATTTCCAACTCGTCCACCCGAACGTTCTGACGCATCCCCTAGGTTATCTGTGGTGAGAATTCCAAACGATATAGGGACACGAGAGTCTATACAAGCACGCATGATGCCTGAACCTGTTTCACTTGCAACAAAATCGAAGTGGGGTGTTTCACCTCTAATGATTGCTCCAAGTCCACAGATGGCCTCATACCGTCCACTCTCAGCAAGCTCAAGAGCGATCAGAGGAATTTCAAAAGCACCAGTTACCCAATAAGTATCGAGTGCCTCCGGATCAGCACCGTATTTGGTTGCTGTACTAACCGCCCCGCTATGGAGTAGCGTAGTGATCTGTTCGTTGAACATTGACACGACGATAGCTACTCGAGCATTTTGCACATAAAGCTCGTCTGTGCCAAGGATTCGACCCATATCAAACACCAGATCCTGGCATTTGTTGTTCGAATAGATGCCCCATTTTGTCTCGCTTCGCGGCCAGATAACTAATATTGTGAGGATTAGCTTTCACCTCTATGGGGACTCTTTCCACAACCTCGAGTCCATATCCATCCAGGCCAGCCCCTCGCAAGGCGCCAACTGCCTCCAGTTCTCGTATCTTTACGGGACTGTTTGTCATAAGGCGCATTTTCCGAACACCAAGGTCAACCAATATTTGGGCTCCAATCCCATATTCTCGATTTTCTGCAGGAAGTCCCAACGCCTCATTGGCTTCAAAGGTATCTAAGCCCTCTTCTTCTTGCAGTTTGTATGCCGCTAATTTGTTATGTAATCCGATGCCTCGACCTTCTTGATCCATGTAAAGGATCACGCCTCGTCCAGCCTCTTCGACTAACTTCATGGCGGATTCGAGTTGTCCTCCGCAATCACATCGAAGAGAGCCGAATGAGTCTCCGGTCAGGCATTTGTCGTGGACTCTTACTAGTACGGGTTCTGGTGTGGTGACATCACCCATCACTAGGGCGACATGCTCCTTGGTATCGATCAGCGTCCTATATCCGATAGCGCGAAAGTTCCCATGCGTAGTGGGAAGTGATGTATCCTCACCACGTTCAATAAGTCTTTCTTTCGCCAGTCGATACGATATAAGATCCGCCACAGTTAGAATGTATAAATCATGTTGCGATGCGAATTGTTCGAGCTCAGGCATTCGGGCCATAGACCCATCCTCGCTCATGATTTCGCACACGACCGCGGTGGAAGATAAGCCAGCCATTCGGCATAAATCGACCGAAGCTTCTGTCTGTCCTGCGCGTACGAGCACCCCGCCGTCCTTTGCTCGGAGCGGAAAAATGTGGCCAGGCCGGGAGAAATCATCTGGCCCCGCCTGAGGATCTGCTAGTAGTTGTATTGTCCGGGCTCGGTCGGCGGCAGATATTCCGGTCGTGACACCCTCTCGAGCCTCGACAGAGATTGTGAAGGCTGTTCCAAGTGGTGCGGTATTTCGATCAGTCATAGGGGGTAGCTCTAGGTGATCAGCCCTTGATTCCGTCATGGGGACACAGATCAATCCTCTGGCATGTGTGACCATGAAGTTCACCTGTTCTGCTGAGCAATACTCCGCAGCGATGACTATGTCTCCTTCATTTTCTCGATCTTCATCA
>DEAP01000011.1:6182-7146 GCA_002348225.1 Dehalococcoidia bacterium UBA2979 | reverse complement strand
AGATGCGACTGCTTATGTGCAGCGTGACTCTCCAATGCTCACAACAGCTGTCCGTTGGGTTCATTCGAATTTGGATGCTCGCGAGCATAAACTATTGCATACTGTCCATGAATCCTATGAGCCCGGAGATCAGATCTCAACATTGACCGGCATCCCAACGATATTGACTTGGCCGAATCACCAGCGACAATGGAGGTCAAAAGTACAGGAGACGGAGCGACGGACAGCAATCAACCGTATTTATGAATCAGCGAGTATCGAAGAGGCAAAATTGATTGCAGGAAGTTACGGCGTCACACATGTCTTTGTTGGGAGTCATGAATTTAACGAATTCGGAATTAATCTAAAACAAAGATTTAGCTCATGGACCAAGGTGTTTGAAAGCACAGATGGAAATACTCTTATATATGAAGTGCCTGACTGAGCATGACTTGCAGGGTATCGAAAATCGATTGCAATTTTTAGAGCAGGATTATGTAGTAAGGCTAATTACTTTATAAATGAGACGAGTAATGAACATAATTTCGAGTCGTCGAGATGCCGCTGTATTGACCGGTTTTGTGTTGATATTTTCTTTGGCGGTGGTATCTAGGCTGTTTGATTTAGGGTCGCGAGCGATGCATCATGACGAATCTCTGCATGCAGAGTTCGCTTGGAGATATTTTATTGGGCTGGGTTACGAGCATGATCCGATGATGCATGGTCCGCTGCTATTTCATTTGATTTGTGGGAGCTTCTTAATTTTTGGAGACAGTGAATTTACGGCCCGACTGCCTTCGGTGATTGCTGGAGTTGTACTCGTTTTCTCCCCGATCTTGCTAAAAGATCAGCTAGGAAAGGTTGGTGTACTGGCTGCGAGCCTGTTTTTGTCGATTTCACCGTCACTCCTGTATTACTCGCGTTTCGCCAGAAATGATTTATTGGTCTGTCTAGCTACAGTACTTGTATTTGTATCGGCTTTGTG
>DEAP01000011.1:0-5876 GCA_002348225.1 Dehalococcoidia bacterium UBA2979 | reverse complement strand
TGTATTTGTATCGGCTTGGAAAATCATTCAAAAAGGAAATTCTTCATCAAAAATCAATGAAGGAAATGATTTCAGTATGTGGTATGTGGTCCTGTCACTATCACTGAGCAGTTTGTTTTTGCTGAAAGAACTTTCTTATATTGTCGCGGCACTCTTGCTTTTATATCTCAATTTTGCTTTGGCTCATGAGTGGAGCGTACAGCGTCGCGGTCGAGAACCCGAGCTGCGGTCACGGATCTTGGATGCCTTTTTGCTGATTCCCTCTTCTTGGGTTATAGCCAGTGTGTGGCCCTTTGCTCGCCGGTTGCGCAATGCACTCAGGCTCGAGTGGAGACCGGAAGCAAATCTTATAGTTCTAGTGGGCACTTTAGTTTTGCCGCTCCTCGGTGCCTCTGTCCGACTGATTTTTCCTAATGTGCCAGATGTCGCGATACTAGTGATAATAGGGGGACTAACGATCGCAGCCATAGTTGTAGGATTGTGTTGGAATCCGAAGACATGGTTGATCACAGCCGCGGCGTTCTACGTGCCGCTCATACTGTTTTATTCAACCTTCTTCACAAATGAATTAGGCTACAAAAGCTTATTTTGGGATTCTCTCTCGTATTGGATTGATCAGCAGGAAGTTCGTCGGGGGACGCAACCCTGGTATTACTATCTGTTGCTTGTGCCTTTTTACGAGATCCTGCCGCTGATTCTGACAACGATCGGAGCAGGCTATCTGGCGCTCACAAGACAGCTGTCACGATTCACGGTTCTGTTATTGGTTTGGGCATTTGGTTGCTTAACAGCATTGACCTTCGCAGGAGAAAAAATGCCTTGGCTGTTGACTCATATAGCCACACCCCTCTGTTTTCTGGCGGGTTTCACGGCGAATCGTATTTTTAGATATGGTGTGAAAAATAATAGACTCGCCATCACGGGCGTGCTTCTAGCATCCTTAGTAAGCGTTCCTCTGGTTTTCACGATGTGGACCAATTATGGTCTGAACATAAAGCATTCCGATACGTCATTGGAGCCTCTGATTTATACACAAAGTTCGCCAGATATCCCGAAACTAGCGAGTGAAATTGAGAGAGGGTTAGTGGCAGGTACCATATCCGGTATCACCGTGGATACTGATGAGGCTCTGTCCTGGCCATGGGCTTGGTACTTGAGAGGCAAATCGGTCAGTTATAGGGCGGGTGACGATATTCGATCTCGTAGTTATATAATTCCCCCTGATCATGTTGCTATTTTGTCGGCGGAGTCGAATGTGCTCCAAAGGAGTATATTGGGCAATCATGGTGCCTCTGATGCCTATATGCACCGTTGGTGGTTTGACGAACAAACTTATAGAAACCTGCAATGGATCGATCTCATCAGAGTTGCAGACTGGCCAAGACATCTGAAACGCCTATCGTCTTTTGCCTACTCCCGTGGTGATACACCTCATGGGGTGACAGCATATATCGCGTTCCCAAAAAAATAAGTCAGAGGACACCGTGAGAAGATACTTCCAGCTCCTTATTGGAACAATAGCCAGTGTTGGCTTCATCTTTCTGTTTGCTCGGCAACTCAATTTCACTGAGTTTAAAATATCTGATTTTCGACCGTCCGTTACTTGGCTTGCGGTTGCTGTCTGCCTATATTCATTAGGCGTGCTAGTTAGAGGCCTCAGATGGAAAATGATGTTGCGAAACCAGCTGCATATCACGTTGCGATCGTCGATATCCTTGGTAGTCATAGGGATGGCTGCGAATAATATTTTGCCTCTGCGGAGCGGTGATATAGCTAGAGCTGCCCTCGTGCAGCAAAGATATGACTCACCTTTTCTAGAGACAGTCGGCACCATATTTGTCGAAAAACTTTTAGACGCATTAACACTTCTATTTTTGCTGGCACTGATTCTGTCCTTTGTCCCACAGGAATTTGCTCAGCTCTACGCATTGATGGCTTTCCTGGGCGTGTTCGGTCTGATTGGATTGCTTTTGAGTATGGCTAACGGTTCAATTAATAGAATATTGTTAGGAGTGCTGAGGTTATTTCCGAGTCGTATTCAAAGCATAGGTGCGGTGTGGTCTGGAAGACTAGATCTGGGACTGCGTAGTTTGAGTAGCCCCGGGCGTTGGCTGCAGGCTGGAGTCCTCTCAGTTCTGGTCTGGTCATTGGAGGCAGTTTCGTACTTCGCCGTTGCTAGATCAATCGGTATAAATTCGAACCCTTTCGATTATGGAATAGTGACTGCAGCAGCTAATTTAGCTATATCCGTGCCCTCCACCGCAGGGGGTGTTGGCCCATTTGAATTTTTTGCCAAGGAATCATTAAGGTACCTGACCGATATTCCATCCATCGACATAGCATTTTATGCGATTTTTCTCCATCTTTTGTTGCTTTTGCCGGTTGGTATCGTCGGATTGTTACTTCTATGGGCGCAAGGATTAAGTATTGTCCAGGTCGTGAACAAGAATGCAAAAAAATAGACGTCGGTTGATGGGGGATATAAGCTACATCATATGAAAGTCGCCATTATTGGAGGAGGAGTGACTGGCCTTGCAGCGGCCTACCATCTTGTTAATAAGGGATATGAAGTAGCACTGCACGAGGCCGGAAGCCAACTGGGAGGCCAAGTGCGCACCATCAAAATCGGTGGCTCGGACGTGGAAATTTTCTATCATCACTTGTTTAGATCTGACGTTGTGATTACCGATCTCATCGCGAAATTAGGCCTGGAATCAGATCTACAGTGGCTCCCCTCAGTAGGTGCAATTCATTCAGAGGGTAAAATTTATCCATTTGTGGGACCCATCGATCTATTACGATTCACAAAAGTGTCGTTGATAGCTAGGGTACGACTCGGATTGGCCGCTATGTGGCTTCGTTACTACTCCGGATGGAGGAAATACGAAGGTGTGAGGGCTTCCACTTGGATCAAGAAGACAGTAGGGGAAGCCGCGTACAGTGCCGTTTGGCGCCCTCTTCTGAAATCAAAATTTGGCTCCAGATTTCAGGACGTTTCGATGACTTGGTTTTGGGGGAAAGTGCATCTTCGGTTCGCGTCTCGTGACGGAATCTTTGCGAAAGAGAAATTAGGCTATCTGACGGGATCCTTCCGACGATATATAGATTTGATGTCAGAAAATATTCATAATCAAGGTGGGACACTAATTACGAGCTCAAAAGTCAAATCTGTTTTGACCGACAACGAACAGGTTACTGGTTTTAAGTACACTATCGATGGAGAGGAGTATGAAGAGAGTTGTGATGTTATTTTAGCCACTACGCCTTCACATATATTTAAAGAGATTGTTCCGGAGTCAGTCAATAATTCGAAATACGGTGAGCTCCTTGATTCTATCGAATATCAATGGGCATCAGTACTATTCCTCGTTCTTGATCGACCTCTGACTGATATTTACTGGCTCACTATGACCGATGACGATATGCCTTTCGTAGCCGTCGTTGAGCAGACGAATCTAATAGATTCATCGGTTTACGGGGGTAATCACATTGTATATTTTTCCAACTATGCGGATCCAGATGATGCGATGATGCGACTCGGGGTCGACGATATCTTTGACGTGTATGAACCATATATAAAAAGGATTAATCCTGATTTCGATCGGGCCTGGGTTCGCGAGAAGCATTTTTTTACTGATAGAGCAGGTCAACCGGTGGTGGATTATCTGTATCATGAAAGACTAGTGCCACATCAAACACCCTTAAAGGGTCTTTATCTGGCTAACAATACACAAATATATCCAGAGGATAGAGGTCAAAATTATTCTATCCGCATGGGTTTTCGAGTCGCCGATCTAATTGCAATAAATGGGACAGAGTGAAGTTCCCTAATCAGTTTTCCCTACTAGGGTCTCCGACATCTAAAAAGGAAGCAGCAGCAGACGCCAAGGCAAGCCCAAGCCCGAGAGGTTTTGCCCAATCACATGCTGCAAATCCAAAATGGCACGCAGCAAAAGCACATACCGCCCCCGCAGCAAGTAAGATCCATACGAACTTGTAACTATCATGAACTCGCATAATAGGACACTCCCTTCCTTGCAATACTAGCCTATTGGGACGAGCTGCGGCGCTCTCGGTACGGCTACTTTTTCTATCGCATTAGGGGCAACTTCAAGGCAGGCTGCGCATTGGATACAGCCATCCATTCTTATTCGCCGATTTCCTTGTTCACCTTCGAACATATTTACTGGGCAGATCCTGACTGCATCTTCGAGAGCAGGATCTGCCTGATCAACAATGCTGAGTGTGTATAAGCCCGGTAAGGTAAGGGTAGGGTCTATCCCCGCGATCGCATTGTTGTAATCTTCTCGGAAATGCTGAAGGGTGTTCCGCATCGTTTTCGGAGAAAATTGTCCGTGTACGCAGTTTGAATGTTGTAGTAAGTCGTCCACTAACTGGAGATTTGGTGCGTCTTCTCTGCGGCCATTTCCGTCCATGATTCGTCGGATTATCTCGGTTTGCCGTTGGTTACCGCCGTGACATGTAGTACATCGCCCGCAAGATTCATCCTCGACGAATTCCGAAAACAGTTCATTAAGAACCAATATATGGGTTCCGTGACCAATAAAGACGATGCCTCCAGCTCCCATAATCGCATCCCATGGTCCGAACGAGGCATTTTCGAGCACGAGTTGCTCCAAAGCATGAGCCGGCAATAACGATCCGAGTGGTCCACCCGACTGTATGGCATACAATGAGCCGATTTCTCCAGTGACTGTTTGGATGCCACCACAAGCGGTGAGGACCTCACTGAGCGGAGTTCCGAATGGGAGTTCCATGAACCCAACATCTCTGATGTCGCCTGAGAACGAGAAGATCCGAGTGCCAGTCATCGCTTCTGTTCCTAGTTCTTTATACCACTCAGACGAATGCCTGAGTATTAGAGGGACGGTGGCATAGGTCTCAACATTGTTGACGTTCGAAGGGAGATTAAAAACACCAACCTGGGCCGGGAACGGAGGCTTGATTCTGGGCATTCCTCGCGAGTCTTGTATCGAGGAGAGTAATCCAGTCTCTTCGCCACAAACATATGCTCCAGCACCGCGGATCACCCGTAAATTAAACTCAAATTCAGTGCCAAGGATGTTACTCCCGAGAAGTTCATTCTCAATAGCCATCTGTATTGATCGTTCCATACGTTCTATGGCTAAAGGGTATTCGTCACGGAGATAGATGTACCCAGTTTTTGAGCCCGTGGCTAGACCGGCAATGATCATCCCCTCAATCAGCGCATGAGGTTCACCTTCCATAATGACTCGGTTCACCCAAGCTCCCGGATCTCCTTCGTCCGCATTACAGACAACGTAATGGAGATCACCCGGAGCAGTTGCCAGGAAATTCCACTTTATTCCTGCTGGGAATGAGGCACCTCCACGACCAGTTAGCCCAGCCGCTACTAGGGAATCCCTCACGCGTTCCTCAGGCATTCTTCGGCCTATGATCCGTGCCAGTGCTCGGTATGATCCAGTTGCCAGTGCATGGTCTATCGACTCGGGATCAGTCACGCCCAGATTTGCGAGAAGTCTCCGCTCAGCAGGCTCACAACTGAAAAAAGGGTGTGATCTTATTGACTCGATTGTTTCGTTATCACCAGTTATACGACCAATTATCAAATCTTTTGCGTGGGAGCCGGCACCTGTTAGAGCTTCATCAATTATGTCTTCGATTCTTTCGATACGCAGGGGTCCATAAAGCACGCGCAGGCCACTGGGCCATGTGATTGAGACGGTTGGATGTACACTTTGCATTCCGTATCCATGTACCCTTCCAAGATCGACCGAGGCATTTGTTCGTTCTATCTCGTTCCGGAGGGACGAGGAGATCTGTTGAGATCCATTTGCACGACTGGAGGTATCATCCGCGATATCGATACGAGT
>DEAP01000091.1 GCA_002348225.1 Dehalococcoidia bacterium UBA2979 | reverse complement strand
CCCAGCTATTAAGGCTTCAAGGCTCGATCCCATAGAGGCACTTCGTTACGAATAGGAATCATTTCTCAGAAATGGTCATAGCGAGATCGTCTGTTTTAGATGTTTCTCTGTAGCTAATGTAGCCATTAATGAAACTCTTTAGCATTTATATTCTTTGCCTTCAGGAAGTTTATACCCACTGGTTTCGGTCGATTCTAACCATGCTTGGCGTCATTTTAGGTGTAGCCAGTGTGGTAACAATGTCCGCTATCGTGAAAGGGCTCGATAAAGGCATGCGGGATAACATTATTATTTATGGAGGTTTAAATAAAGTACTCATCCAAGATAGCGACCCGCCAAACTATCAAGATCATATTGCCAATACATCGCCTGGTAAAACCTTGAATGATGTTTATGCGATCAAACAAGGGGCTACACTTCTATCCCATGTTTCTCCAGAGATGGGACATCGTGCCCGGATTACCCATCAACGACGAAGCTGTTATCCATCAGAGTTCATCGGTGCCTGGCCTGCCGTATTGGAAATGAATCAACATACTATTCAGTATGGACGTTTTTTTAACGAAATAGATGATCAAACAGCAAAAGCCGTTTGTGTAATTGGTGCACATATTCGCAATCGACTTTTTGGTGATTCCGAATCAACCGGCCGCGAGGTCAATCCAGTTGGCAAAATTATCCATATCAATCGACAACCGTTCACTGTAATTGGAATGTTTACTGAATATATGACTGATGCCGAGCGGAAAAGAAGAGAACTAGAAAGTCAAAAACGTAAAGAGCAAACTGGACCCAAGCGCCAAACTGGATATGGATATCGTCGAGACGGTTTTTATCACAAGAATAATGTAGTTTATATCCCAATCAATACCATGTGGATGAGATTCAAAGTCTCAAGTGGAATCGATGATACCCCGGAACCCAACCTGACTGATATTGATATCAAAGTGGCTGACTTAAAATATATGGAAAAGGCTCTGGATCAGGTACGCAATATCCTTCTACACACCCATAATGGGGTTGAGGATTTTGAATTTTCCACTTACGCCAGTCGCATTAATAGTGCTGAAAAACGTATTAAAGATGCAAATGTGATTGGACTCATTATCTCCGCATTGAGTCTGTTCGTTGGTGGGGTTGGGATAATGAATATCATGCTTGCAAGTATCAACGAACGAATTCGTGAAATTGGCATCTTCAAAGCACTAGGTGCCACTAACTTTTCTGTTTTTGTTCAAATTATGATGGAAAGCGCCACTCTTGCCATCATGGGCGGACTGGCAGGGCTACCCGCTTCGTTCGGATCGATTTGGCTGCTGACTAAATTGATTCCCCAGCAGAACGCGCCCATCATCACGCCGGAAGCACTACTAATAGGACTCACCTTCAGCATCTTAACCGGTATCATTGCTGGCTTATTCCCAGCTTACAAAGCATCTCGACTAAATCCCATTCAATCGCTCCGTTACGAGTAAGCGCCATTTCTTGGGCCCTATGCTGCGACAGCATACTAAATATAATCCTATTTTAGCTTGTATATACTCCTTGGCATATTTTCCTCAATTTATCTCATTTACAGCTGAATGTTCTGTCGTTGTGTTGGCAACCATAATCCTAATTTTTACTGTAATATTCGTAATCTAAAGCGTTAAATTGAATGTAAGGTTCAGTTTTTATTTAGGTCAGCACTAAGTCAAACAGCTACAAATAATGAATAATTATCGAGATCAGAATTCCCCATGCAAGCAGCCGACTGAACAAGTAGCCTTGTGAAATGACTGATGAAATTCCATCATTCGCCGAACGGTGAGCGACGACACCCAAATCCATCCAGCCATCCAGCTGGTCCAACTCCAGCGGCTTTATCAGGTCAGCATAATCATCCACTCGGCCCTAGACCAACAGGAAGCGCTTGGACTGATCGTACGTGAAGCGGTTGGCCTTGTCGGTGCCACCAGCGGATCGGTCGTGCTTATCAATCCCACTAACAAATTGCTTGAGATTCAGGCAGCACATGGGCTACCCACCAGTTCTTCACAGTTCAAGCTGTGCGTCGGCGAAGGCATCACCGGCTGGGTTGCCCAACAGGGAAAACCAGCCCTCGTCTCGGATGTTCGAGTCGATGATCGCTATATCCAGATTCACGATCACACACGCTCCGAACTTGCTGTGCCGCTAGAGGTCAACGGCTCCATTCTCGGTGTGATCAATGTCGATTCCGACCAACTCAACGCCTTTTCCGAGATCGATCTGTCGTTACTGAGCGAGTTAGCCAGCCAAGCAGCCAACGTCATACGCAATGCTTTTCTCTACGAACGTTCACGTATCCGTGCCGACTTATTCGAGTCACTCATAGCCGTAGGCCAGGCGATCAATTCCGCTGTGGATCTCGACGATGCCCTCTCCTCGATCGCACGCGAGGCATGCAATCTGATGAGCGCCAGAACTAGTGCTCTGCAATTACTCGATGAGAGTAGTGATCGGCTAACACTTGTCGCCTCACATGGTGCTGGAGAGGCATACCTAAACAAACCAGATGTCATCGTGTCTGACAGCTTCCTCGGCTCAGTTGTTCACCGTAAAAAGCCGCTACAAATTGAGAACATACAAACCTCCAACACCTATCAGCAACAAAACATGGCGCGCGAGGAAGGACTTATCGCCCTATTGAGTGTGCCTCTCGTATTCCAAGCGAATGCCATCGGCACGCTAAATATCTACAAAGAGAATTCGTATGTGTTCTCGAATGATGAAATCCAAATTACCATGGCCTTGGCCGAGCTATCCGCAATCGCTATAGAAAAGGCCCGCCTGCTCGAACGCATTGTCGAGTCAGAGGAATTGCTACGGCAGAATGAAAAACTTTCCGCACTGGGCCTTCTTGCCGGCGAAGTCGCCCACGAGATACGGAACCCGCTGACCGTCCTCAAGATGCTGCACCACTCGCTCGGCCTGGAGTTCCCGGCAAATGATCCACGTGCGGAGGACGTGCGGATCATGGGCGAAAAAATGGATCACCTGAA
>DEAP01000057.1 GCA_002348225.1 Dehalococcoidia bacterium UBA2979 | reverse complement strand
GGCAGGCTCGGTTCAAGTACATCTTCAGAAAATGGTTGCAGCCAATCATCTCGGTCTAACATTTCGACACTCCTAGAAATTCTTCCCGTATCCTAGACTGTAACTCACCTGAAATCGAAACAGTTGTGACCCACAAAACCAAGCCTGCATTGGAGAAGCCAAATGGATTACGAAATCATAGGTACCGTTGCACAAATAGTTACCGGTTTTGCTACCTTGGCACTTGCATTTTTTTTACTCAACCAGTTACGACTCCAGCGCAAAGAATCAACTACGAATCTTCGCCTCACTATCGGTACACAGGTTAATGATTTATTTTCGTCTGTCTATGCGGATCGTGATTTTGCTAACGTATTCTTGCTCGGGACGGAGGGCGAAGGTCAGCTCGACAAAATCGATCAGCATCGTTTCAATATGTTCATGCTCCAATACTTCGCTCAATTCAGAGATCACTGGGAAAATGGAGATGACCATTCGAACGTAGCGGCCCGAGTTCAGGCTATTTTCGGAGTCGGCTCTGGTGTATCCCAGTTCTGGCAGGAAATCGGTCGAAACCTGCATTCGGATGAATTCGTATCTTTTATTGAGCAATCTGCAAATCAATCAACTGAATAGTTTCTTGCGCCTCCTAAACACTATCGACTGATCTACACTATGGGTGAACAATTGAGGTGGACCATGAAAATGACCGGAGGACAAGCTCTGGCGCATTCCCTTCGCATAGAGGGAATAGATACGCTTTTTACACTTCCAGGGATTCAATTGGATTATTTCTTTGATGCTCTATGGGAAATCAAAGACGAATTCACAATTTTCCATACAAGGCACGAACAAGCAACGGGGTATATGGCTGACGGGTATTCTCGCTCAACTGGGAAGCCATCAGGATTCATTGTGGTCCCTGGACCAGGTGTCCTCAACACTACCGCAGCCTTATCTACATCGTACGCATGTTCATCCCCAGTCGTTTGTATAACTGGACAAATAGATTCTCACTTAATAGATCAGGGTGTGGGTGCACTCCATGAGATCAACGATCAGGTTGGGCTCCTCGCTCACCTCACAAAATTGTCCGAACGAGGGGAAACACCCGGGGAGATACCCGCAATGATGCGCAGAGCTAGTCGGGCAATACAAGAGGGGCGCCCTCGACCTGTTTCCGTCGAAGTATCGCCAGATGTTCTAGCAACAGTAGCTGACGTAACGCTTCTAGAACCTGAAACAATCAATCACCGCAACGCTGCCGATATAGATTCAGACCTGATCGAAGAGGCAGCAAAATTACTGGGCAATGCCGAATCACCTGTCATATGTGCAGGTGGCGGAGTACTCACTGCAGAAGCTTGGGAAGAAGTAAACGAGCTCTCCGAAATTCTTGGGGCCCCAGTACTGATGACCTCGAACGGCCGGGGGATTGTCGACGAAAGAACACCAAGAGGCCTTTCAGGACGATTCCCAACTAATGAACTGGTACCTAATGCCGATGTGATACTCGCGATTGGCACGAGGTTTAGCATGGCGTCGAATATGGGACTCGGTGGCGGCGTAACCGTTACAGGAAAGTTAATCCAGTGTGACGTCGACCGGTATGAGATTGGTCGTAACTATCCGGCAGAAATTGCTTTGCAATCAGATGCAAAACTAACTACAGCTGCTATCTGCGAAGCCCTCCGGGCTCACAACAAAAAGCGAGTTTCACGTGATGCTGAACTGTCGGATCTAAAGGATAGGCAGACGGCTGGCATGGCCGGAATGACTTGGCAGGCCGGGATGTCCAATGCCATCCGTGAAGTACTCCCCGAAGATGGAATAGTAGTATCCGAAAGCACTCAAGTTGGTTATTTCGTTCAGGGTGGCGGGTTCCCTGTATACAAGCCACGCTCCTTCTTCACCAGCGGCTATCAAGGCACGTTGGGATACGGATACCCCACAGCGCTCGGAGTACAAGTAGGCAATCCCGACAAAGTAGTCGTTTCAGTCAATGGTGACGGCGGATTTATGTACAACGTGCAAGAGCTCTCCACTCAAGCTCAATATGATATTCCACTAATCACGTTGGTGTTTAATGACGGACTGTTCGGAAACGTCCGGAGGATTCAGGAGCAAAAATATAACGGGCACTCTATGTCCACCGATCTAAATAATCCAGATTTTGCTGCACTCGCTGAATTGTTTGGTGTCACCGGCTACCAAGTCCAGTCTGCCGCGGAACTAAAGACGACACTCAGTCGAGCGATCGCGGACCGAAAACCAGCACTGATTGAAGTACAACAGCCACGAACACCGGATTTAGCATCACCGTTCCCTATGCAACAGGAACCGCCACGGCCTGTGGTAGAGCTGATATAAGACTGAATTTGCTTGTTAAGCTACGGATCCTGTACGGCCCTCATACGATACGGTCGATTGAAATCGTGCTGGATCAGACTCTAAAAGCACCGCATTGGATTCACTTCGAGCTACAGCATCTGCGATTAACATTCCAGCGCCTGGACCTCGGCCAAACCCTGAAGACGCCAAGCCTGTAACCACAAAGAGATTCTCATTATTTGGCAATTTGCCAATGATCGGGTGGCCGTCCATTGAAAACGGCATGAGACCTGACCAGGTTTTGGTGATAGGAAAATCCATGAGCATTGGCAATATCTCAGTGGCGTGACCCTTGTTTACATCGATGCCTGAGTCCTCAATAGTCTTGTCAAAACCGACATCCCGTCTGTCACCTCCGAATATTATTTCGCCACTTCTCCGCTGTCGCCCGTAGAGATGTCTGGTAACCCGTTCGTTACCCAAATGAGTGAGTTCCGGTGGAGAATCCTCCTGCACGAGTAATGCTTCACTCCAGTGAAAACTAGATTCAAATGAACCAATGGTTCCAAATATCCGTGGCGGCAGTGGCTCTGTGGACCACATTTGGCCAACCACCGGCTCTACTGGGATCTCAACTCCCACCATGCGACCGAGATCTCTACACCATGCTCCTGCAGCAACAACGACTACATCGGCCTCATAGTCACCTTCTGATGTGCCGAGTGTCCACACACCACCGTTGCGTTTAATCGAGCTCACTTCAGTGTTGGTCTGGATCTTGGCTCCGGCATTCAATGCAGCCTGCCCGAATGCGCGAGTCGTCTTTAGTGGATCAGCCTGACCTCTGAAGCGGCTATAGACGTAACCAAGCATGTGGAGACTCAATTCAGGTTCTAGAGCTTTCGCCTCATAAGGGCTCAGTAACTCCATTTCGAACCCATTATTCTGAGATTCTAATACCCGGTCCTTGGCGTACGTATACTGTGCTTCATCGTGTATTGCAGTGAATGAGCCAGACTGACGGAATTCGAGGTCATGACCGAGTTCGTTTTGCAAACGTTTAAAGATATTTAGGCTTCCCATCGTGAGGTGTTCCTGTAACCCTGGTGAGTTGCCCCACCCCACTCCACCGAGCCCTCCCATGTTCACACCTGAAGCTTCACTCGATATCTCACCTTTTTCGATTACCATCGTCGACAAGCCAGCCTCAGCAAGATGGAGAGCGGCCGAACAGCCTGCAATACCGGCTCCAATAACAATCACTTCAGCACCCATTGACCGACTCCTCTTCCAGATAACTCTAGTCCGTACATCGTAAAGCACTATGCACTCTCAACAACCGCGCAATATTGCCCTACCATGTGGACATGAGAACGTGTACATGGGCTGGTGTCGCCGTCAGAGGTATGGGATTAATTGCTGGATCACCAAGATCTGGAGAGGTTCCTAGTGGCCAAGAGTTATTAGATCGAATCAAGACGAACATACAGAACTGGGAAGATCTGGGCCTAACAGATCTGCTCATACCACAGCGTTGGTGGGGCACGGGCGAAGAAATTGAGGGTTCCTCCTTTGATTGTCTAGCAATGACGACATTTCTCGGTGCCCACACAAAAACACTCAACCTCATCACGGCGATTCACCCAGGATTCTTTAGCCCGACAGCCATCACGAAGTGGGGCACCACGATGGACAGACTAACTAACGGGCGTTGGTCGATCAATGTCACCAGTGGATGGCATATGGAGGAATTTGACATGTTTGGTGTCGATAAACTCGACCATGATACCCGTTACAAGCGCACAGCTGAATTTGTTGAGGTCCTGCGTGGTGCTTGGGAAAATGAGGCGTTTGACTACGATGGTGAATATTATCAAACCGACAATCTTCGACTAGAACCTCGACCGATAACGGATATTGAGGTTTTCCAGGGTGGGCAAAGCGATGCCGCGATCAACCTTGCCTCACAGCACTCGGATTGGATGTTCCTCAATGGAGGGACACCTGAACGGATAGAAGAAATCGTCACAAAGGTCCGAAAGGCTTGTGAATCAACAGGTCGGACCGTGCGTTTTGGCATGTATTCAATCCCTATTTGCCGAGATACGGATGAAGAAGCCTGGGATGTTATAGATAATATGCTCGCTCGGGTGGACAAATCACTTGTCGAGAAGCGTAAACAGAGAACTTCTGGAGCCCAAGGGATGTGGGATAGCGACGACCCATTGAGCTCTATCGACAGTAACGAAGGGTATGCCGCACGCTTGATAGGCTCGCCCGACACCATACTTGAACGAATTGATCTATATAAGTCCCTCGGTATCGACATGCTGCACTTAGGCCTTGGTGACGAAAAATTTAAGAAGGACGTATTTCCTCTACTCGCGACCTTGTGACTTTTACCTTGCTCGAAGGCTAGCTAATAATGTCAGGCTATGTAGTGTCAGGACAAGTGATGTTAAGAAAAGAACTGTCCGTTTTCCTGTCCGTTTTTTCTAACATCGTTACCAGCAAAGAGATTGTGGCCGCTGCTGGTGACCCCACGGGGAGTCGAACCCCGGTTTCGAGGTTGAAAACCTCGCGTCCTAACCATTAGACGATGGGGCCACTCGTACGAGCCTAGCAGTTGGCTAAGCTAAACGAAACAACTTCATATGTGAAATTCCACCATTTAGCCCGTCTGTGCGATATAGTTCTGAAATTGTTTGGTAGTTTAGTGTAATTCGGCGTAGTCGGAGAAAACCCTTTATCAAGAGTTCGGAGTGGAAATATGACTGACGACAGTAGCAGCATTAATTCTGAGACCACGAATCCAGGTGCCGGCTATCAACTTATGCTTCGACTTCGGATGCGTAACGAGCGTGGAATGCATGGAAAAATAGCAACTGTGCTCGGTGAGAATGGTGCGGATATCTTGGATATTGATATCCATGAAGTCGGTAGTGAATTTATTGTTAGAGATTTTCTGGTTCTCTGTGATGGCCATGATCAGGCCGCGGAGATTGTAAAGGCCACTGAAGCTGTGGACGGTTGCGATTTGATCCTAGCTTCCGATAGAACCTTTCAATTACATCAGAGAGGTAAGATTGCGACTCGAAACAAAGTCAATATCCGTACAAACGCCGAACTCAATCATGTCTACACACCTGGTGTCGGACGTGTGTGTATGGCAATTGCAGAAGACCCTTCGGCTGCTTGGTCACTCACGATTAAGTCAAATACTATCGCTGTCGTTACTGATGGGACGGCTGTGCTCGGCCTTGGGGATATCGGACCTGAAGCTTCCATGCCAGTCATGGAAGGTAAATGCATGCTTTTTAAGTCATTCGCCGATATCGACGCGTGGCCCATTTGCCTCGACACGACTGATACCGAAGAAATCATTCAGGTGGTCAAGGCCATCGCACCTGGATTTGGTGGAATCCTTCTCGAGGACATTTCAGCGCCGCGCTGTTTCGTCATCGAGGAACGCCTCCGAGAAGAGCTTGATATCCCTGTTTTCCATGATGATCAGCATGGAACTGCTGTTGTAGTACTCGCCGGACTTGTGAATGCGCTGAAATTAGTGGACAAACGCCCAGAAGAACTTAAAGTTCGAGTCCTCGGAGTTGGTGCTTCTGGCGTTGCCTGTTCCAAAATCATGATGGAGTACGGAGTGAAGGACGTCATCGGATTCGATCGGACCGGAGCGGTATTCCAAGGTCGTAGCGAAAATATGAACCCTGAGAAGGAATGGTTTGCAGAAAACACCAATAAAGAGGGTTTCCAGGGAGATCTTGCTGATGCGCTTGTGGGTGCTGATGTATTCCTCGGTCTCTCAGGACCTGGTCTTCTCGAACCAGAATGGGTAGATGGAATGAATGAGGATGCAATTGTCTTCGCCCTAGCCAACCCAGTCCCGGAAGTGATGCCCGACGAGATCCATGGCAAAGCCCGTGTGATCGCAACAGGCCGCAGCGACTTTCCTAATCAAATCAATAACGTGCTCTGTTTCCCGGGTCTATTTCGCGGAGCTTTAGATGCCGGAGCAAAAGAAATTACCGAAGGAATGAAGATCGTGGCAGCAAGAGCTATTGCTGAGACAATCCCGACTGAGCAGCTCACTGAGGACTATATAATCCCTACAGTATTCAATGAGGAAGTCTTTGACACCGTGGCTGAAGCTGTTCGGCAAGAGGCGATAAGAACAGGGAACAATCGACCGGAACACGCTGACATCTATATCCAGTAGTTAGCCGTACCGTTCTTCCTCCCAGGGGTCACCATGCATATGGTAACCGTACATCTCCCAAAATCCTGCCCTATCCTTTGGCACGAATTCCATGCCGCGCACCCATTTGGCACTCTTCCAAAAATATAAGTTTGGAATCATCCCTCGAAGAGGTCCACCATGGTCGGCCGTGAGTGGCTCCCCGTCGTATTTATAAACAAGCAAATTCTCAGGCGAGCGTAGTTCCTCCACCGACACATTTGTCGTGTATCCACCGTAACAATGGAAAATTACGTGCTTGGCCTCAGCAAGTGGTTTGCAAAGAGCCTCGATATCAAGATATCTGACGCCTTCCCAGTCATTATCATATTTGCTCCAGGTCGTAACACAATGAATATCAGTACGAAGTTCGGTCTTTGGGAGAGTCATGAATTCTTCCCACGAAAAACTGAGTTCTTCTTCAACCATTCCGAATACGTCAAAACGCCACTTGTTGATGTCGATAGGAGGGTTACCCCCGTAGGTAAGAACCGGCCAGTAATCAACCAATCGCTGTCCAGGAGGAAGGCGATCTCGTCCGTCAGGCCGTATCTCATTCGACACAGGACCGGTATTCCGAAAAAGATTCATTTGACGCCTCTACTACTTATGCTGCGAATTCTAGAGGACACGACTGTTAAAAGAAATTCGACCTGAACTACAGAAAAGCCTAGCATCTAACCATGCGACACATTGATAAGCGTTGGTCCCCCGGTAGATTGGCTACATTCGCTGCTGCCATAGTTGCCCTTGTATTGATCGATCAAGCTACTAAGCTGATCATTCGATCTAATTTATCCTACGGCTCCACTTGGCCCGACGGTTGGGAATTAATTCGCATTAGCCACGTCACTAATACAGGAATTGCGTTTGGTTTCCTTCAGGGGAATAGCGGAGCACTCGCGATAATCGTAAGTACAGTTCTGATCTTTTTCGTGGTCACTGTATTGAGACGCGAGAAATTAACTGAAATCTCCGATTACTGTTTTGCAGCGATATTAAGCGGTGCTATCGGGAATCTGTGGGACCGTTTTCAGCGTGGAGAGGTGACTGATTTCATAGACCCTATTTATTACCCATCATTCAATGTTGCTGACTCACTCATCAGTGTGGCAGCTGTGGTTCTAATCGGTCATTACTTGGTTTTCGAGTCTAGGACTACGCAAAAAAGTTCGGAAACTCTAGAGTAAGTAGATGCCTGAATATTTATATGACCGGCCCAGCACAGATCGCTTGGATCTATTCCTCTCTCGCGCTCACCCCGAGCTCACAAGAAGCCAAGCGAAATCGCTTATTCAAAAAGGACAGGTGTTCGTGAATAACGAGCCCAACCGCACCCCAAGTTCTCAGATCCGACAGGGAGACGTCATCCGTTTACAGGTGGCAACGCAGGACGTCCAGCACGCGATTATCCCGATCATCTACGAGGATTCAGAAATGTTCATCGTGGAAAAACCAGCAGGGTTGGTGGTACATCGTTCGTCCGGATCTCACACAACCAGTGTTATAGATTCCATGATCCATGAATTCCCAGAAATTGGATTAATCGGTGACTCAAAACGTCCGGGGGTCGTACATCGACTCGACCGAGACACTAGTGGCCTACTCGCAATAGCTCGCTCAGATTTTGGGCAGCTAGATTTGAAAGAACAGTGGAAAAATCGTGAGACTACAAAAACATACGTCGCGATCGTCTCTGGCGTCCCCGAAGTTGCATCCGCGGAGATCGATGCACCAATAGGGATTTCCTCTCGTGACCCACGGAAACGCACGATCGTAGCTGATACTGATCCCGACAGACGATCGGCCTTAAGTAGTTACCTAACCATAGAAACTTTCTCTGATCAGGCCGCTGTACTAGAAGTGTCAATATATACTGGCCGTACTCACCAAATCCGTGTTCACCTGCAAGGAATTGGCCATCCAATCCTTGGTGATGAGCTCTACGGAACGTCATCAGAGCTCATACCACGCCAGGCGCTTCATGCGTCAGTGCTCGGTCTAAAGCTACCATCGACGCATGAATTCCGAGAGTTTCATTCACCTTTACCTAAAGATATGCAAGACTGTATCTCTGCATTGAGACAGATGTTTGGGACTTCAATATGACTGATGATCAGCCGCGCTCGCTTACCAATCGGCCAAGACTCCGATATGCGCCTAGTCCAACAGGTGACCCGCACGTGGGTAACATCAGGCAAGCCGTCTGGTCGTGGCTACATGCTAAGCGATATGGTGGCGACTTTATCGTGCGGCTCGAAGATACAGATCAAGCCCGTGCCCAGCCTGGGGCAGACAGAAGAATTTTTGATTCGTTGAGATGGCTGGGAGTGGAATGGGACGAGGGACCTGATGTTGGGGGGCCACACGGACCGTACGTACAAAGCCAACGACTGGACGTTTACCATGAGGAAATAAACAAGCTACTAGTTCAAAATAAAGTACGTCGTTGTTTCTGCAGCCCCGAGCGACTCGATACGATACGTGAGGAACAGAGGCAGAACAAGGTGCCGCCTGGGATCCGTGATTGCTGTGATGTAGACCCGACAGAAGCCGAAGAAAGAGCAGCTAGCGGCGAAGCAAACGTTGTTCGATTTAGAACCCCCCGAACAGGGACTACCGTCGCAAATGATCTTCTGCGCGGAGATATATCCTTCGAGAATCATACCCTCGATGACTTTGTACTCATAAAATCTGATGGCTACCCTACCTACCATTTCGCACACGTCGTTGATGACCACGCGATGGAGATTACACTCGTGACCCGCGGCGAAGAATGGATATCTTCACTACCGCGACATGCGCTGCTATTCGACGCCTTCGGATACGAACGACCGATTTACGCGCACGCCTCGGTGATTAAGGCACCAGGCGGTGGAAAACTCTCCAAGCGGCACGGAGCTAAATCAGTACTCGAATACTCCGATGACGGCTATCTCCCTGACAGCCTACTGAATTTTCTTTGTCTGACCGGCTGGGGACATGAAGACCAAACGATCTTCAGCAGAGATGAGCTCCTTTCACTTTTCGATATGGCAAACATCACCTTGGCATCGGCAACTTTCGACCATGACAAATTAGAATGGCTGAACGGCACTTACATCAGATCCCTTGATTCGGCGACCTTTGCGAAGGCGTTGAAAGCCCGATTAGAGCTTGATTTACCTCCTGACGTTGCTCGCCCAGTTGATGAAAGCCTCGTCGAGGACATCGCTCCGCTGATACAAGAGCGGATCACCCTTATGACCGATGCTATACATCTCGTCGATTTTTTCTGGGTCACCGATGTACCCGTCCCCCCAGTGGAAGACTTCCTCGTAAAGAAATGGCGTGACCGTGGCCCTGAGGCTGCAACAGCCTTATCGACTGCAGCCACTAAGCTAGAGGCCATATCAGATAGTGAATGGAACCGTGAACGAATTGAAACCGTCTTACGAGAACATGCGGAGTCAATCGGCCTGAAGGCGGGAGAATTACTATCCATAGTGAGAACTGCTGTGACCGGCAAAAAGGTCTCTCCGCCACTGTTCGAGTCCGTCGAGATCATAGGGAAAGGTCTCTCGGTCGAGCGACTACAATCAGCTGCTTTGTCATTGAATGCATGAACCCCATTCGTGAGGTAGGATCGCAGAGCACTGGGGATTGGTGTAATGGTAGCACGAGTGATTCTGGTTCATTTAGTCGGGGTTCGAATCCCTGATCCCCAGCCATTCCAAACCTACTGACCACACAACGTCTCGACTGCGTTACTATCAGGTTCATTGAGACGACATAATACAGGGAATCACTATGACCACTGAAGAACACCCACTGATCGCTGAATATCGCAAGTACAGCCCAAAATCAGAGGCGTTGGCGAAAAAGGCCAAACGGGTCTTCCCTGGTGGTGATACGAGAGCGTCAGCGCACTACTTGCCATACCCGCTGACAATTACTGAGGCATCTGGATGTGTTTTGACCGATGCTGACGGTCATCAAATATTAGATTTCATGAACAATTTCACGTCGTTAGTACATGGGCACGCACACCCGGAGATCGTGCAATCAGTACAGCAACAGATCGCATTGGGCTCCGCGTATGCGGCACCGAGCGAAAACCAGATCGAGCTAGCCGAGATAATCACTGACCGCATTCCATCCGTCGACCAAATGCGTTTCACAAGCTCAGGTACAGAGGGCACAACAATGGCTATTCGTTGTGCACGGGCAGCCACCGGCCGGCAAAAGATCATGAAGATGGAAGGTGGATATCACGGTAGCTACGAATTAGCTGAGGTGTCGCTAGTGCCTATGCCCGATCAGCGAGGAGATCTAAGCGCACCAAACTCTCTCCCCGTCGATGGTAGTTTCCCCGACAGTGTTCTTGAGGACACGATTATCTGTCCTTACAACCAACCGGAGATGGCTCGCCAGTTGATAAATCAACACGCCTCGGAGATCGCCGCCATTATCGTCGAACCTATTCTTGGTTCAATGGGAATGATCGCAGCGACCCGGGAATTCCTACAAACGCTCAGAGATGAAGCAACAGCCAATGATATTGTTCTAATCTTTGATGAAGTCATTACTCTGCGAATCAACCACGGTGGGGCTCAAAACTACTTCGGCGTCACCCCCGACCTTACTTGCATGGGTAAGATCATTGGCGGTGGTCTTCCTGTCGGCGGAATCGGTGGCAAAGAGGAATTTATGCAACTGTTCAATCCCGAAAGTAGCAATCCAGTTATGCATGCCAGCACGTTCTCAGGAAATGCCTTGACCATGTCCGCAGGACTACCTGCTATGAGAATGTACAACGAGGATGAATGCAACCGCATCAATTTGCTTGCTGAGAGGTTGCGTGACGGATTCAATCAGGCATTTGCTGATGCGGGAATAATAGGGAACGCGGCAGGAGTCGGATCTCTTACGAATATTAACTTCACTGAGGGAATCCTCAATGATTCACGTGATTACCTTGATGGCTTGTTCAAGGCAAAACATATCGGGCAGTTACTTCACTTGGGCATGCTCCGTCATGGTGTCGCATCAGCTTCGAGACTTATGTATTGCACGAGCACCCCGATGACCGCAGCGGATATAGACACGGCGGTAGCTGCGCTACAGAATTCACTCGCTGAATTACGCCCGTATGTCGAATCCGAATGCCCTGAGCTGATTATTTAAATCGGCTCGCGATTGATTAACTTCTTTTGCTTCAACTAACCACTTAAGAGAGCCATTCGGCGGTGTCACTTCTGCACTGAAATAATGGCAGCGATGACCGAACGATTAGTTCGCAACTTGGTTCGACGCAAATTGGGCCAACTGCATCGTCATTTGCTTCACTGTGTCTCGAAATATCGATCTGTCCCATTCCCATTCCTGATCCCCCGTGAGATCGTGTGCGTCAGAAACGACAAACAGTCCCACGGTCGGAACGTTGAGATAACGACCTAAGGTAAATATCGCTGACATTTCCATATCAACACCCACGAGTCCTTTTTTTCGCCATTCGAGTTCGGTCGCGATAGTCTGCCGGTAAGGTGCGTCTGTACTTACAGTATTCCCGACCTGATATTTTATGTCGGCTGCCGAAAGAAACTGGCACAAGTCAGCAAATAAGGACTGATCCGGTGTTGCTGGTAGGTCGCCGCTGGCGTAATGGTACGAGGTTCCCTCTTCGCGCTCACATTGCTGTGGGATCACGATTGACCCCAATCGGAGAGATTCAGCTACAGCGCCTATCAGCCCAAGCACAAACACACGCTTAACACCATTAGATACGGCGGTTTCCACTGCACTCACTCCGATTGGCGCACTGATAGTTCCTTCGATAAAGGTCGTATCGGGGAAGAGAACACCTTCATAAATATCTGACTCGCCGCCAAAAAAACGCAGTTTGTATGGTGTCTTCGATAAGCCGAGGTCGGAGCCGAAATCACTGAGCATATTGGTGGCGAATATGACCACCAGGTTCTTTTTATATTGGTATTCACTATTCTGCTGATGCTCCGGCCGAATTACCGACTTGGAGTCATCGTCACTAGTAAACCACTGATTTCTGGACATCGCACATCGCCCCTGGACTTACTACTCGGTGTTGATCTCACTTAACGACCGTATCGCGTGAGCTTCCGCAATGATATTTTTCCTCAATTCGCCAAGATCTTGGCTTTCATCCGGTCCATGAATTCGGCTGATTGGCTCTCCTACCCCTGTAATTACGATTTCCGCTGCAGGAAGAAGAGCTTGTAGATCGGCTACCAGCGGAATCGACCCCCCTAGCCCAATTCGCTTCGGTGCTGTGTCCCAGGCATACGCCATTCCTTCCTCGAAGGCCCTGGTTATTGGTCCATTCAAATTTGCACTGAATGCCTCTGCTGTGGTGCCGGGTATTACTGTGACTTCCACTCCCCAGGGGGCTGCTGTAACTAAATGTTTGCTGAGTAACTGCAAGGCGACATCGGCATCTTGTCCTGGGGGGATTCGCATGCTGATCTTTGCGGATGCCTCAGGGACGATTAGATTGACTGCTTCGCTGATGGATGGGGCATCGATAGCCAATATGGAAATTGCTGGCTGAGCCCATATCCGAGAGAGCACCTGACCGCGTCCGATCGTCTGAAGGTCAGATACTCCACCGGCTTTCGTAATCATTTCACTCTCACTAATATCGACATCCCCTTCGGTTTTAGTCACGAGCCCCGGTACGGCAACTGTACCGTCATCATCGTGCAATGTCGAAATAATCCGCGATAAAGCCATTAATGCGTCTG
>DEAP01000005.1 GCA_002348225.1 Dehalococcoidia bacterium UBA2979 | reverse complement strand
TTGGTCCAGCCATGACCGTCGGTTATCTCCACTGGGGTAGCCTGCATAAGTTCGTTACCCCAAAACGTTGCTGTAACATTTTGAGTGGTGCCGATCTCGAGATTTTGGAGCAGGTAAAATCCATCTGAGTTAGTCAGAGAAGATCTATCTCCCGCATTCACTGTAACTCCGGGCACTGGATTTCCATCTAAATCAGATAAGAAGCCATAGATACTGTTGTGCCCATGACTGAGTTGGAAATGGTTTGGGCTAGGATTTGAAGATGAGCCTGCTTCCATCCTGAAGTGAATATATTGGGTGGAGCCATTATGGTCGTCATATGTTGCCAGCAGAGTGAAATATCCGCCTATATCATAAGGACCGAACTCACCGATGTTGGAATATTCTTGGAGAGTTTCAGAAGTTTGTATCAATTCTACTGAGACCGAGTCGTGATCCTCGTTTTCTTCTTGCTCGAATGTAATCCAGTTTTTATCAATGTGCCAATCAATCTCTAAGTCGGATTGAATTGAAATTTTCCGGTACACCACCGTATGACCGTCGTTCATGAAGTAAGCTCTTACAGTATGTTCCCCTGGAGGAATACCATCGAATGAGTATAATCCATCTGTTGACCAAATTGAATTCATTGAGCCGACCTTTATCGAGGTAGCTCCAGCTAAGTCGCCCTCAGAATTGTATACATTCCCGGATATACCAAACAGATCCTGTTCAGAATCCTGTGCCAATGACGCCCCTGATAACAAAGGCAGTAAAATCAGTAGTACAACTGTAAGTTCTCTCATTTCCTTGTAACCCCCAAACAAAATTTAGTATTAAATCAACTGACTTTTTGACACGATTTTGTTGGGAAGACGTGTCCATGACTGGCAAGGATTACGATATTTCTTTCATCAGTCCCAGGGTGGCCTCCAACCACTCCTCGGCGTAGTCATCATAATCTGTGTCACAATCTATTCTCTCATTGACTCTTTTTCCTCCCTTCTCCTCCAGAATTGTGTCCCACTCTTTGCCAGATTCGCAGAAGAATTCGAAGGCAGTATCTCCAAGGGCGAGGACAGCGAAATTGACGCCGTCCATGCTTCCATCTTCTGTCTCTGTGACATTATCGTAGAGATCCTGGGCGTTAACTGGCTGTTCCCCTTCCCCCCAAGTACTGCAAACTACAATCAGTCTTTTGGATGTTGAAATGTCATCTGGTTCTATGTCTTCCATGTCCATTACGGTTGCTTCTAAATCGAAGCCTTTCGCCATGTTAGCGGCATCTTCAGCCAATTCCTCAGCATTGCCGGTTTCCGTACCAAAAATCAGTAGTAGGCTATTGTCGCTCATTTGTTCATGCTCCTTATTGATGATTTTAAATCATTGTTTGTTCGGAGCAGAGTGTTGTTGACGGGGGGACCGGTACGGTACCGAAAATGATGCTGGGGGTGATGCGCCCCCCGCCAACGTTACTCTTACTGTAGAGTTCCTATGTCATCTGCGGTTATTCCGAATGCATCCCAAACAGGTTGCAGGTACATTCGAACATGCGCCTCGTAGTCTGCATCTGTGTCGCCGTCATTCTTCAGGTCGAAGATTTCGACGATCTTGGATGAGCCGTAGTCAGCGTAGTATCCGGGCATGCCACTTCCAGGGAATACTGAGGCGAATCCTTCGCAGATTGTCTCATTTACGCCTTCTGGAGCGTACACTATGTGTACTGCGGTGTTGTAGCAAACATCAGAGCCTTGGTATTGTGTCCACATAAACGCATCACAAGTGCTGGCCTCGCTAGCACCGATGTATGCCATACCATGGGTCTTGTTGTTGTAGCAAGAGTCTGTGTGGTCAGCTACATATGCCTCGATTACCCTGAAGAATGCGTGTCCCTCAGCCTGGTGCTTATCATAGTCGCCGTTTGCCTCATCCAGATCTACGGTCATCTTCGAGGCGTACCTCACAGATGCCTGCGAGTAGACGATTACGACGTTCTTCAGAACCTCATCGCGAGCATCCACCACTCCCTGCATATCCTCAGCCACCAGTGCTGCTAGACCAGCGTTCATCGCTGCTAGGGTAGCATCGTTGGTTGCATCTCCAGTTCCGAAGTTGCCGCCCCTCTTCGCAGCTGTTGCGAATGGGCCACATCCGTCGTAGTCGTGGCCTGAATCATCTGGGCCATGGTAGAATGCCCATCCCTCGTCCCAAGCGTGCTGAGCATCATCTGGGCCCCAATTGCCTGCCTCTGCCTTGATGATTGCTGCGTTGAGCTCGTGGATGGCGTACGCGGTCATGACGCCGTTCTGGATACCCTTCTCCACTGCTTGATCTCTAACAGTGTCGGATTCACCGGCAAATGCACCGGTTCCGCTTATTGCAGCGCTAACGAAATCGTTCCATGAACCGTCCGCTCCGTAATAGTCGTCGTAGGCATGATTCTTTCCGGAAGCATCGGCAAAGCCCTGCAGCGTCCTGAATGATCCATCGGACTTCTCAGCGTATTTTCCGTTCTCGTAAATATCCGAGACCTCATCCCAATCATGTGCTCCGGATAGGTCTTTGATGTCGCAAACGTCTCCCATCAACATTCGATGGTTATCAACGTTTGAGGCGTAGTCGTAGCCTCCATCCTCGTCATCTAGGTCAACATCAACGTCGTTTCCCGCGCAACCCGCTAGGGCAGAGGCAATCATCAGTGTAGTCATCATTAAACTGGTTAGTCTACCATTCATTTTGGTCAACTCTTACATGACCGCAATAGGTATGTCTTATAATTTTTAGGCAACCCTAAACCTCTATAATTGGAGGAAGGTTTCCCTGAGTCCAATATACTGACAAATTGAATTTACTTGAGAAAATAATATGAGACACTAAGCAGCGGCGATTTCCTGGCATTTTTACAATAGATGCATATATTTTGGGACAGTTTTGAATTATCTAACCCCTTGGAGGAACCAATGGCGCTTATCGACTTGACTGATTTTGAGGCGAGGCTTCTGAAATGGATTTCCGCATCAGACTTCGTCGAAGTTGCTTGGTCGACTAAGAGAGCAGCGGAAGCGTTCAACGTTAAGGAGAAGGAAGTCTACGAGGCATTAGCGTCCCTTACTGTCAAAGCCAAGGACTACATCCAGATTTTTTACGATGGCGGATCGATTAGAATTGTCGCGGATTACTAGACCTTGGAGGATCTGTAGTTTCCTTGGGAGGCAAGATCACGCCCGACCAAGAAGGCTTTGTCTTCTCAGAGTCATCAACGAAGAAGGAGCGCAGGTAAATGGAAACCATATCGATAATTAGGACCACCAAGAAAATAATCACCAGGTAAGCTGCAACTCTCTCATATTCTAGGAATTTAAGATAGAGATTGATGTAATATCCA
>DEAP01000109.1 GCA_002348225.1 Dehalococcoidia bacterium UBA2979 | reverse complement strand
GGGGACAGGACCAGGAGGTCGAATTACATCAGAAGATGTATTGGATACCCCAGCGCCAGTTCTCCAAAATGATCCCGTCGAACCAGAAGAAACCATACCACCAGCTACAGCCGAATCTCAGGCCCAAGAGCCAGTCGCTCAGGTTTCCGCACCAGACAAACCACAAGATAGTCTTGTTCCATTTGCAGCACGCATGGCAGCTGAACGCCTCGGCGTTAATATCGATGAAGTTCAAGGGTCTGGCCCAGACGGGCGCGTCAGCAGAACCGATGTCTACAACCACGCACGATCAAAAGGTCTCAAAACCAAATCATTTGTCACAGGCCAAAGTACAGGAGTTCCAGGTGAACGCATTCCGCTAAAGGGGATGAGAGGAATAATCGCAGAGCGAATGTACTCATCTCTGCAGGAAATGGCCCAACTCACGCTAACTATGGACGTAGATATGGACCGGGTCATAGCGTTACGAGATCAATTGAAAGACATAGGGTCAGAAGAAGCAGAAATCGTCCCCGGATACACAGATTTCGTCATTGCGGCTGTCGCCCAAGCTCTCCGACAACACCCTGAAGCAAACAGCCAAATCGACGGAAGTGATGTTGTACTTCTAGAGCAGATAAATGTCGGAATGGCAGTAGCAGTACCCGACGGACTTCTCGTTCCAGTGGTACAAGAGACAGACAAACTTGGCCTTAAAGAAATTGCCGAAGAAACATCACGACTTGCAACAGCTGCAAGAGAAAAGAAACTCAGCCTTGCAGAAATGGAAGGTGGAACTTTCTCCGTCACAGCACTAGGAATGTTCGGCGTTGACGCATTCACCCCAGTCATAAACCCCCCGAATTCAGGGATTCTAGGTGTTGGCAGAATACGAGATGACGTTGCGTGGGAAGGGGATGTTCCTATCCGAGTAAAGCGGATGACAATCAGTCTAACTTGGGACCACCGAGTCCTAGACGGAGCACCTGCCGCAGAATTCGCAGCAACCATCAAAAAACTACTAGAGCAGCCATTACGGCTACTTGGATGACTACATTCCTAAGTTCCGCTTAAGGCATCAATAATTGGGGCAACATCGTCGATAACAGCACCACCGAAAGTAACGTAATTTATTCCTAGCTCCTCACGGCGCTGCTGTATTTTTTCTACCAACTCTTCAACAGGGCCAATAAGGCAATGCGGGTGATTCGCAATATCAGATACATCTAAACCGAAGAGCTTCGCAAATTCCCCTTCAACAGCATCGCGATGATCAGTAACCACTGTGAAGTAGGCACCGATTTCAATCTCTAGTTCACTAAACCGCTCTCCAGCACCCGCTCGAATCCACTCGATTTTCTGCGAGGTGCCATCAACTGTTCCACTTCCTACGCCCTCAGGTCCGATTTTTCCAGCACTGTTATTGAAATTAATGGAGACAATATCTGCTTCACGGCCAGCTATCCCAAGCACCCTCTTTGAGCCACCTCCGATCATAATCGGCGGTACCTTATCCATAGTTGGGGCCCCAGAGAAACCAGAAGCGCGGACGTGTTCTCCCATGACTTCAATCTGATCGCCGCTGTAGTGCTGTCGAACTAATTCAAGAGTTTCTACCATTCTGTCAATACGTACCCCAGGCCTATCCATCGGAATACCCATAGCCTCATACTCTGTCTCGACCCATCCAGCTCCAAGACCCAGCTCTAAACGACCTCCACTAAACCAATCGATCGTCGCTACCTCTTTCGCAAGAACAGTTGGCTCGTGGTAATCACAGCAAAATACCCGACAACCCACACGAATAGTCTGCGTAGCTTCAGCGGCAACAGCAAGCGCTGGGATCGCAGCTAAATTTTGAACCGGATGATTAGCAGCGGTCAGGGCTGGCCCCTCTCCTATGTAGTGATCCGCTAAATGGAAACTGCTGAACCCCAAGGATTCTGCTTTTCTTGCCATCTCACGCCACTCCTCGGGCGAGTCGGCTGAATAGGATTGGATACCAAATCGAAAAGGCTTTGTCATACTAAAGTCACCTCACCCGTCGTCCCGTTCACTTCAATCTGAGCCCCATTTGGAATACGCAAAGTCGCGTCGGTTACTGAAGCCACACACGGCAACCCAAGTTCGCGGCTCACAACAACAGCATGGCTTCTCTGCCCACCAACATTAACAACGACAGCACTCGCCGCCATAAATAGCGGAGTCCAAGAGGGATCTGTAAGCGGGGCAATTAAAATCTCACCGGGTTCGAGATCGCCAGGCTCAGTCGGGTCAAGAATAACCCGCGCAGTCCCCTGAACCACCCCGGGACTACCAGCAACCCCGACAAGTACATCTCCCGATTCGGCCTCAGAAACCCCTGAAGAACCTAGACGTTTATATGAGCTCAGAGGAGGAACGACACCATCTTTAATAAAAAACGGTGGCTCAAGTTCTTGAAGTTCCAAGTAATCCGCATACCTTGTTTCCAAAGTACTTTGCATAGCCCCTCGATCAGCAACAAACGTCTCTAGTTCATCATCCTTCAACATATAGATATGCTTATGATCCCCGAGCGACCCTTCAATCACCGCTCGTTTACCTAACTCTTCAAATACAACGCGGATCTCATTCACCACTCTGATGTAATTCGTCTTCGTTCGCTCTTGGAAAACCATAATATTTCCTGCGTTTAACGAAGCTTCGAAGGTTCCTGTA
>DEAP01000051.1 GCA_002348225.1 Dehalococcoidia bacterium UBA2979 | reverse complement strand
TATATTGTCTGATAGGACGCCCTGAGGGAGTTTTGAATATCATCACTAAAGTAATCCAAAGGATTCACACGGTGATTCCACCAGGACTCTGACGTGGTCAGTCCAGCATCAAACTCCTTATCCTCTACCCCGAAGTCTATAACTTGGTGTTCCATCTCGTAAGATTCGTGATTTTTTATGTAGCCGATATGGGTGCCAGCCTCGATCACTATAAAATGCTTTTCACTGTTATTTAATGCTGAGTAGATGGAATTGAGCAAGGCTAGATGCATGAAGAAGATCGTAACGTTTTCGGATGCTTGACCCCAAACTTGAGTGTCATAAATTACCTCATTCCCATCGTAAAAAGATGCTGAGGTATCAGCTGAATCTTCGTGAGACTGACGATCAAAATTAATTCCACCCATCTTATGTACAATGACGGTTGCTGGCATGAATACCTTAAGGGGGTCGTTTGAACATGTTGCTAGGTACCATTTTTTTGGTCCCTCGGTATGACTCACTATGAAGTGATTGAAGTATGGCTGGATTGGCAGGTAGTCTCCGCACCTCGAAGTTTCTGACATCAGCTCTGTGAAATTAACAGGTGCGTGGGTGAGTCCTAAGTATTCCCAGGTAAATGAATTTGATTTATCACGGTCCGGCCCGGGTGCTGTCCGCTGCTTTTCACCATCATCGTCATGCCCTTCATCGCCATCGTCATATTTTTCATCGGACGAGCAATTAGGATTATTTTGGTCTCCGTCGCCACAACTGCTCTTGCTCGGTCCTGAAGTCTCTGAGATCAAACACGAAGTCAATAGTATTAAAGGAATAAAAAAAAGTAGCAGCCGTGTCATGTTTCAGATAATAGTGGCACGCAATTGGTTATTGCCATATTTCCCATCTTCTTTTGTGGGGTATCTCTTATACAAAATCTTTGGAGAAAGAGGTAAGACCCTACCGTAGGCCTGAATAAGGGACTTTCAGAACGAACAGATCTCATACAAAATCTCTGTGGGAACCGTTACTCTCTGTCCGAAATGGAAAGGACAGAGTATGGACTGGGAACAAGTAACAATCATCGCTCAAATTGCTACAGGGGTAGCCACGTTAGCGGTTGCTATTTTCCTCGCGAGTCAGCTGCGAATACAGCATAAAGATTCAGAGAGAGATTTTGCTTTTGCGTTCGAGAACAGGCAACAAGATGCGATTCTTTCAGTGTACGGTGATGAATCCACCCGTAAACTGTATTGGAAAGCAGCTACTGATTGGGATTCACTTACAGATGAGGAGATGAACAGCTTCAGATTTATCTATCAGCAATTCTATTTGGCTAGCTGGACAAATTGGCGGTTAAGGCGTGATGGAGACAGCCTCGAACGTTACCGAGTGCAGTGGGGACAATTGCTTGAATATTCGGGACTCCTACGGTTTTATGAAGTATATGGTCGAGACCTATTGCGGCGAGAGCCGTCACTTCAGGATTTCGCTGAGGAAATATACCAGGGACTTGTAAGCGAACACAGTCCGTAGGCATGGTTAGCGCTAATCGTTCCAGATTTTATACCCGTCGTTCCAGATTTTAGTCACGTGTATGATTTGCTCTCCGTTAAATTCGATGGAGTATACGTAGTTAGTGGAGAAGGTTTTTTCCTTGTTTTTCGGTGTGGCACTGAATACGGCATAGGCTAAAACAGTGTCACGCGTCTCATCGGCTGCGAATCCTTTTATTTTATAGGAAGCACTTGAGACATTGTCATAGAGGTCACCCATCCAGTCAGCGTATTCTTTCAAGGTTCCCAGTGCATCAAGCCCGGAAGCTTCGGCGGAAAAAGTAGCATCGGGGATGCAATATTTTGCGCACCCATCCCATCCTTCACCAGATTCACAGGCCTTAAAGAAGTGTTCAGCAATTTCAAAAATACTCATACAAGGTGCCCCAGCGTGAATCGTAGCGGAGTTGGGTTAGGCGTTGCCACCCATAGTCCCTGCTGTTGAGGAGTGCTCAGTGATGTTCGACTGAAATTAATGAGGGACTCACCTGTTTAATGTCATGAGAATTGCTGCAACTTCTTGATCACGAGATTTGGAAAAGACCTTCCCATCTCCACTAGTTTCAAATCCTAGCTTTGAGAGAATTCTTGCAGAACTATCGTTTCCTACAAAATAAGTAGCGACGATTGTTGTTAACTTCTGATCAGTAATTCCATAGTCCAGAAGTGCAGCTGCTGCTTCGGTCCCGAACCCGAAACCCCAGTAATCTCTACCTAACCAGTAACCCAGTTCATGAGACCCGTCACTTTGAACAGTCAGTCCAACCCCGCCAATCAAATCTCCGTCGAGGAGAATAGAGAAATTAAGCTTCGACATGTCCATCATACATCGCTGAATCCATTCGTCTGCATCCGTTCGGGTGTACGGGTACGGAACCTGCGACAGCCATTTTGCCACTTCGTAGTCATTCAGTTGTGTGACGAGTGTTGGAATATCTGCTTCCACAGGGTGACGGAGAATGAGTCGCTCGGTTTGTATTTCAGTCATGTCGCAAATAGTAGTGGTACGGGGTCAGCCCTTGCCACCGCTAATCCCTTTGGTTGGTGATGCTCACGAATCGAAAGTGAAGCGGTTATTCTCTGTTCATAAACGGAAGGACAACAAATGGATTGGGAACATCTAGCCATTGTGGCGCAGATATGCACAGGACTGGCAACACTTGTAGTTGCACTGTTTTTGGCGGCTCAGATACGACTGCAAATGAGGGCTCTGGATCGATCTCATGAGGACGCGGAGCGAGAACTTCTCTTTTCTTCGCGTGAGATGGCACAGTCTCTGCTAACAGCTCGGAACACGAATGATTCTTTGTTTAACGCAGTAAATAAAGGTTTTACAGGTATGGAGAATCTAGAGAGTTCCGATGAAAGACTTCGATATTTCACATACATGAGATCAATTTACCAGTGGATCATTACAGATTGGCGGCTTGGTCGACACTTAAAAAATTACGACGATTTTTTAGATGACATAAGAAATATTCTGGCACCAATTGGTGGGCGAGACTATTACAAGCAGTATGGGCGCGACCGATTCAGGCTCGTATCGGACGAACTTGTCTTCATCGCAGACCAAATTTACGAAGAACTTCGGGATTCAACTGTATTCTCGAACGTTAACGAGAATGTGACGGCAAAAAACTGAACTTGCAGGAGTCGGTGTAACTATTCGGACTAAGGAGAGCAGAATATGGACTGGGAACAATTAACAATCATTGCGCAAATTGCTACTGGAGTGGCGACGCTAGCAGTGGCGGTATTTTTGGCAAGCCAATTACGCCAGCAGCACAGGGATTCGGAACGCGAAATCCTTTACACATCTAATGAACGCTATACAGACATTATGGGTCGGATTGTAGATCCTCAATTTGCTCCTATATGGCTCAAGGGCACTAAAGATTATGACTCTTTAAGCGAGGAAGAAGAAATTCAGTTTAGAATGTGGAATCAAATTTCATCGATTTTTCAAGCCACTAACTTCAGGGCTGGACATGAAGGACTTGATCGCGGCATCGACAGTCGGATCTACGAGTCAACAAGAGGTGCGTGGGTTAATTGGCCTGGTATAGCTACCTACTACGAGCGTTTTGGCCGAAGCCATACGTACGATCCTGACCTTAGAACTACTCTTGATGCGGTGTTCCTTGCTACACGCGGTCGCGAAGTAGAGACAACATGGACCTTGGGGGTTAATAACAGAGACTCGTAGGGCCTACCGTAAGCGAATCTAGCCGATCTCTTGTTCAACAGTGTTCATCAGTCTCTGGAATACGACGAGTGCCCCTGATCACCGTGGATGGCTGTGGTCGTCTAGTCCCGAGTCTCAACGGGAAGAATAACCCTCAAACTGTATGCAGTGAAAACTGTTCTGCACGGGCCGATCGTGCTGCTAAAAAAGCAGCTGAAACCCCTAAGAAATAAGGCATTTTGTAGGGCTTTGACTCCAAAGTGACTCCATACGGGTCATTTACCGCTACACCAAGAACCATCATTCCTTACTACATAAGAGGTTTAGGGGAATGAAAAGGCTTATTAAACTTTATAGCCGCC
>DEAP01000115.1 GCA_002348225.1 Dehalococcoidia bacterium UBA2979 | reverse complement strand
CTCAGTTAATGAGACTACCCGACCGAGATCTACACATGGGATAAAGCATGGATTCATGCTCGGTGTCGGTTTCCTCTGTCTATTTATTTTACAGGGTCTCGACTATCGTAGGCTCGCGAAAATTAGTCCCCTTATGATTGGACTTGGATTGGCTCTCCTGTCCCTTTTATTTATCCCATCCTTAGGCCAGGAAGTTAATGGTGCGCGATCATGGTTAAAGCTTCCGGGCCTACCCTCCACACAGCCATCAGAACTAGTGAAACTTTTGGTAATCATTTACATGTCAGCATGGCTAGCAGCAAAGGGTAAACAATTAGGCAGTATCACTAGTGGAATACTTCCTTTTATGCTAATTAGCGGATCATCTGTAGGCTTGATTCTACTGCAACCTGATATCGGGACTGCTTTTGTTTTGGCACTAATCATCGGTTGCATGTTTTTCATTGCCCCAACAACCAAAATTATTCATATCGCAGTGATGGTTCTACTCGCTGCAGCTGCGGCTTTCCTCCTTATCATTAGTGCCCCATACAGATGGGAAAGGATATTAGCGTTTATTGCCGCGGATTCAGATCCGGAAGGGTTTGGATATCAAGCAATACAGTTAGCTAATGCTTTCGGCTCTGGTGGATTGATGGGTCAGGGTCTTGGTCTGTCCCGTCAGAAATTTTTCTATCTGCCTGCTGCAAAAACCGATGGGATCATGGCTGTCATTGGCGAAGAGACAGGTTTTATAGGATCACTCGTGGTGATAATACTATTGACACTTTTATTGTGGCGTTGCTGGCTACTGATGAGAAATGCGTCAGATATGTTCGGCTCACTAATTGCAACCGGAGTTGCCGCATGGATTGCCGTCCAGAGCGGATTGAATATTTCAGGTGCAACTAACCTCCTGCCCTTGACTGGTGTACCACTACCGCTCATTTCTTATGGGGGATCGTCATTGATATCACTTCTCGCAGCTGTTGGTATCCTTCTTTCTGTGAGCAGGTACACAGTAGACTTTAATTCAATTGATGAAAGACAGATAAAAATAACAAAATGAAAACATCCAGGGATCATCCAGGGGCAATAACCAACCCTCGATTATTTGAAATCGATGATAATTCCGAGTTTACTAAATTCAGTGATGAAATAAATACTTCAGAAACGAATACGCCATTGAGGATCGGTTTGGCTGGAGGTGGCACAGGAGGCCACGTCTACCCAATAATGGCTGTTAAACAAAAACTTCAGACCGCAATAGGTCTGTCTAACCAGCAATTCATTTACTTTGGTTCAATAAATGGACCCGAGGCTGAAATATGCAGATCGGAAGGCATTCGATTCAAATCGGTCCCCGCTTCACCGATACGTAGTAGATCGCCCCTGAAGCTCGCAAAAGGAATTTGGGATTTCCTACGAGGTACTAGAATAGCTGTCAGATTATTACAAGAAGAACCACCTGATGCTATTTTCGTGACCGGAGGATACAGCGCTGCACCGCTGTGTAACGCGGCTTCGAAACTCGGAATCCCAGTGGTCCTGTTTTTGCCTGACGTTAAGCCTGGATGGGCAGCAAGCTTCATAGCAAAAAAAGCTCAAATAGTACTCTGCTCAACCAGTGAATCGCATGAATACTTGGGCAATACCCCTCATAGAGAGACTGGGTATCCCGTCCGTCCAGAGTTTGAAGAACTGATAAATGAAAGCTACGGCAAACTGAAGACCGAAGCGATATCAAGGCTCGGATTTTCTGGTGATCGGCCGATCGCACTAGTCGTGGGGGGCTCTTTAGGATCTGTTGCTATAAACAACAGCATATTAGGTGGATTGTCTGAGCTTCTTGAGAAGATCGACATCATACATATTTCTGGGCATCACGATTATGAAAGGATATTGGCAACCGTGAATGAAATCGGATTGTCCGAGCATCCTGGATATCAGTTACTCCCGTACTCTGATGACATGCCTACACCAATGATTGCCGCCGATATCGGGGTATTTCGGGGCGGCGCCTCAGTCCTAGGAGAGGCGCCTGCGACGGGACTTCCACTGATCATAATACCTGGCAATTTTTCAGACCAACAATTGAATGCGGAACTCCTCAGGAAACATGGAGCCGCAATTATATTGGCAAATAGTCGCGTCGAGGAACTCCCAAACACGATACTAGAACTGATAGCCCAAAATGCTGACCTCGAAAGGATGCGAAGTAACATGTGGGCACTAGCACGCCCCTCCGCCGCACAACAAATCGCGTCGGTTATAGTTCGAATCGCAAAGAAAAACGAGGACCAAATTCCTATAAAAATTCATCTAATTGGTGCGGGCGGAATACATTTATCAGGAATCGCAGAGATACTCCTAGAGAACGGCCATCGCGTTACAGGATCCGACATTAAGGATAGTGATCAGATACAGAGACTAAGAGCGAGAGGTGCCGACATTTTGATCGGTCACGATCCAGCAAATATCAAAGATGCTGATCTTATCGTAACCACTGCAGCAGCAAAAGCAGATAATCCTGAACTACTGGCTGGGCGTGCTAGAGGTATTCCGGTAATTTCCAGAGCTGAAATGGTACAGAAATTAATACAAGGCAGGCAAACTATCGCGATAGCTGGGTCCCACGGAAAGACCACAACATCAACCTTGACCACTGTCATGTCAATAAATTCGTCACTCGATCCTCTGGCCCTAATAGGAGGAAATATGGCTGATCTTGATAATCGAAATATGGTCAACGGCGATGGCAACCTCGCCATCATTGAAGCTGATGAGTATGCCGATGCGTTTCTTTCATACACACCTTCTATAGCAGTAATTACTAATGTGGAGGTCGACCATCTTGATTATTTCGGAACCGAGGAAAACTTTTTTTCCTCTTTTAACCAATTCATTGAACGAATTATCCCCGACGGGATCCTGCTAATTTCCCACGACGACGAAGGTGCAAGAACGCTCAGAAAAAATTGCAATCGGGAAGATATCAGGATCGAGTCATTCTCAACGGTTAATGAAAATGCCGACTGGTACGCTAAGGATATCGTATTCAGCGCGTCTTCTGAGCTGACGAGCTTTGAAATTTATATGAAGGGAAGAAGGCTTGGTGGGTCATCTCTAAGATTAACAGGTGACCACAACGTGAGTAATTTTCTGGCGGCATTGGCGGCCAGCATGCACGCCGGAGCTGACTATTCCAGAGCCTCAGAAATTGCTACGTCCGTAAGGGGAGCAAGGCGTCGATTTGAGCTGGTTGGTGAAGTCTCCCTAAGACAATCGATCTCTTCAATCCAGTCACGTAAGGTTACCGTAATTGACGATTACGCCCATCATCCAAGTGAGATCAAAGCAACAATTGCTGCCGCTAAGACTAGATATCCCGACCGACGACTAGTAATTTGCTTCCAGCCGCATACCTACTCTCGCTCTTCCTACTTGCTAGATAAATTCATCTCCTGTTTCGAGGGAATCGATAAGTTGCTCATCCTCGACACTTTCCCTGCACGAGAAACCGAAGCAGATGGCCTGAGCGCAAAAGAGTTACTGGCACGATTAGACATGAAGGATATTTTGTACGTCGATTCAGTGAGTGAGGCAATCGATCGTGTCGTCAATTTACTTGAGCCTGGTGATGTTTTCATTGGAGTTGGAGCGGGCAATGTCACCAATGTCCCCTGGGGCGTCCTTCCACGCTTACAAAATCTGGCTTGGGAATCACTGGCTGTTCAGAAATAGTAACTGAACCACAATAACTAGACATTGATCAGCATCACAAGTATGCTTTGTTGAGAGGGACGCGACGCCTTACGCTAAGGCGTGGTCTCATGCTGCGAGTGGCCCTGATATTTGGTGGAGAGTCAGACGAGCATGAGGTATCAGTAGCTTCCGCCCTTAGCATATTAGATAATCACAACCCTGACGAAGTCGAGCTTCGATTTTTTGCAGTCAGTAAAGATGGCTCTTGGCTAACCCATGAAGAATCTGTTTCCCAGCTAAATTCGATCAGAATTTCAGGCTGGGGAGATGTAACTGGGATTAAAGGTGATCGGATACTCAATTATAAATCCGTATTACAAGAGCTTGGCGATTGTGATGTTGCCTTCCCTGTAATCCACGGAAGGGGTGGTGAAGACGGCAGACTGCAGGGCTTCTTAGATTCAATACATATGCCGTACGTGGGGTCGGGTGTCACTGCATCAGCCAGCGCTATGGATAAAGAGCTGATGAGGGGACTTTTTGCCGCCAACAATATCCCGCAGCCGTCTTACCGGGTTGTTCGTAAACATGATTTCATAAACGACCCGCAAATCACCCTCAGCGCAGTGATTGAAGAACTACAATTTCCACTTTTCACAAAACCGGCAAATGGTGGCTCATCAATAGGTGTAAGTAAGGTAAGAAGTAAAACAGAGCTGTCAGAGGCGGCCATCCTTGCCTTTAAATACGACGAGAAAATACTAATCGAAGAGGCAATTACCGCAAGGGAGATAGAGTGCGGAGTCCTAGAAGGTATCACCCTTCAATCCACATGCACTGGCGAAATTATTTCGTCGAGTGACTTCTACGACTATGATCATAAATATAAAGATTCAGGCACTCGATTAATAGTCCCAGCGGATGTAAGCGATGATATCTCATCTAAAATACAGACCTTAGCGCTGAAAATTTTCCGCCTCCTCGGCGCACGAAGTTATGCCCGTGTTGATTTTCTTTTGACTGATACAAATGATATCTACTGTCTGGAAATCAATACTTCGCCAGGTTTCACTACCTCATCCATGTTCCCAATACTATGTGCAAATTCTGGTGTTTCCTTTAAACAATTAATCACTAGGTTAGTAATAAGTGGCGAACAGACTAGTCAGGATGTGAGGACACATGATTAGACTTGCGTCAGCAATGTTACCCGTGATCCGAAGGTATAAAATAGTTCGAACTGACTTAACTAAAGCCAATTTTCGCATTCTGGTCATCAGAGTTGTAACAACTACCCTCACCATGGTTCTGGTGTGTGCACTAATTCAGCCCACCTCGGCTGCTTCGAACACCATTCTGATCGAGGGACGAACAAATCAATACACTGACGAGGCAATAGCAGAAACGACCACGCTACGAAATCCCATTATTGACTTCATTTTTCCAGCCCAACTTGCAGCAAAAATCCAACGCATCCCTACCGTTGAATCCACACATGTTACTCGAAGTGGCTTTATGCAACTCACCATACAAATAGAAGAATATAAGCCAGTGGCCTACTGGCAGACCGGAACAAAGCGGGCAGCAATAGGTTCCTCAGGACAAATAATGGAATACTTCGTTCCAAACGACAATCCTACCATCATCGAATTCAGTTCAGACAATCCATCCGAGGTGACCCCAAACCATGACGCTCTCTACGCGGTACAAATTTTACAAAATCAGTTTCCAGAGATGACACACCTACTCGCAGATACCACACTGCTGTTTATCAAAGACAAAGGTCTAATCGTAAGGCTATCAAACGGGAATCAGGTCATATTGGGGGATAGTTCCAATTTAGAAGAGAAACTTCAACTCTGGGAAATAGTTCATTACGAAATATCCAAACCTGCTCAGTCAAAACCAATCGAGGTTGATCTCCGGTTTAAAAACAAGGCACTTGTTCGAGGTATCACTGCTATAGATACTTCGGGCCTGGAGATTGCAGCGAGATGAACGAATCAAATTATTTTGCCGTCACGCTTCCCGAATCTTCGAAAGTAGTAACCATCGTTGCTAGGAAAAATACTGACTCTATTGAAATTTTGCACCATGCGGTGTCACGAACAGAGCATTTCATGGGTGGAAAAATTGAAAATGCTCTACCCGATGCGGTACAAGCTATACGACACACACTTCCACCTTGCGACTCAAATCTAGTTGTTGAAGCCACCTATCTTGGGATCAGTGGTGCACTTTCAGTTCAGGTTAATGCTGAAAATACCATCACAATTCCTCCGCACCGAGAAATAACCCAAAAAGACAAAGATCTAATAGATGAATCAGCGGTGCCAGCACTAAACAATGCTTTGCCGATCGGATATCAATTACTAGATTATGTGCCACTTCATTACTATGTCGGTCCAGAGGAAAAACTAAACCCACTGGGCCACCGAGGTGATAGTCTCACCGTTTCCGCTGTAGGAGTCGCTGGGCACTCTAGAGGAATAAATGCTCTGATAGATTGTCTGTCGCGCGCTTCACTTGAAACTGCTGAAACAATCCCGACTGCCACGGCAGCCGTCCATTCAACAGTTGCCGGCCGTGACGAGAAGCACCAAGCGGTTGCATTAATTGATATTGGTCACTCGGTCACAAGCGTTGCCGTCTGCGTCAATGGTAAAATAATTTCATCGAGATCCTTTCAGAGTGGCGGTGCCAATGTCACTCAAGACATAAGAGAAATACTCCAAGCAAAAGACCCAGAGTCAGTAAAGATTAAGTATGGGAGCTGTGTCCCTTCGTTCGTAGCGAAGGCTAGTGAAGTTCCCATCAAGAAAACTAATGGCGAGACGCATCTTGAAAAAAGGTCCTATCTTTCTAGAATTATTCAAAAAAGAATAGAATTTGATATTATTCAACCTGCCCTCAAGTACATTGATCGAGAAATAATTCCCCTCACTAAGCTCAGCGGCGGTATAGTACTCGTAGGGGGAACGTCGGGACTCGATCACATCGAGGACCTGACGAAATTAATTGCGGCGGACTTAGGATGTCCTCATATTTTAGTGCAAAAACCTCTGAAGTTATCCCCGCAACATATACACAATCTCCCAGATGAAATATCAGGGCCTGAGTTCGCAGCTGCGCTTGGCTTATTATCTGTGGCCGCGAATTGGTCCACTCATGAAATTCCCGAGAGTCTCCCTGAGATTCGTACTATTGGCTCTTCTATTGTTAGAGCAGTTGCCGGGGTTTTTGGTGCGTAAATCATTAGAAGATATGGAAGGTTAGCAAAATGACCGAGGTGAACGAGTTCGGTATCCGACAAAATTCTGGTGATAATACTCCATCAACCACCCCTTCTAGAAATTATTTGCAAGATGTCAAAAATTTACGTTCAGCAAAGACTCAGGAGACCGCAAGTAGGCTTGTACGAAATGAACCAGGACATTCCTCAGGTCAACAACCAGGAGTTCATTACACTCCGAGACCTCCTCGGCCAATAACTTCTGCAATCACAAAGGGTAGGAAACTACCTGAAACCGAGCATCATAACTCGGACGAACCAACAAACATTGGAGAAACCTTCAAACGACCTGCGAGAGATAATTCGCCCAGACAGGATGTCGCTCCTGTTAGCGGACAACCCACCCTACTTACAGGTAACCGGAGTAAAATTCCCGATTTTGACAATATGGTGGAGATATCAGTAATTGGAGTGGGTGGTGGTGGCTCCAATTCAGTGGGGCGTATGGAACCCGTGCCTGGAGTGACGTATATCATTGCAAATACTGACAGTCGGGCACTCGCTGCTCTAGAAGTTGATCATGAAATCCATCTAGGACGAACCCGTACTAGGGGTAAAGGTGCTGGCGGACGAGTAGAAAGAGGAAGAGCCGCCGCGGAAGAAGCAAAAGATTCCATTTACCAAGCCCTCGAAGGCTCAGAGATTGTCTTCATTACGGCGTGTCTAGGCGGAGGTACTGGCTCTGGAGCAGGGCCTGTAATTGCAGAAATTGCGAACAGCCTGACTATTGGTGAAGATAACGTCTTAACTGTAGGAATAGTGACGATGCCGTTTAGTTGGGAAGGCAGTAAGAAACGCGGAATTGCCGAATCAGCACTAGGAGAATTCAGGAAAAATGTAGACGCTGTAATCGTTATTGAGAATGATTTATTGGCATTATCTTCGACTGCTGAGGGCGCTGATGATCTAGGTTTAATTGGAATCGAAGATGAATTTAGACTTACCGACAAAATATTGGCTGATGCCATTCAGGGACTGAGTGAGATAATCACGGTGAACGGACTTTGGAATTTGGATATCTCTGATTTCCGTTCGACCCTAGAACACGCGGGTGATGCAGTCATTGCAATCGGAAGCTGTTCAGGAGATGCTCGTGCAGTTGGAGCAGCGCAAAATGCGCTCGCAAATCCTCTAATTAACACTGATATTACCAATGCTAAACGACTGCTTATTAATGTTGTAGGTCCGTCGAGTAACCATGAGTCTCCACTCACCCGTGAGGAAATCCGTAAAATTAAAGAAGTAGTAGGGGAACGTTCCCACCCAACAGAATGCGACGTGTTTACCGGCGTGATGCTCCGGGACGATTTAGATGATGAGATCCATGTAACTATAGTTGCGGCAGACTTTGAACAATTTGAACCGACTACAATCGATATGGCGCTCAATGAGAGCACAAAACAACTCGAACGACCCGATATGAGTTCAATCCCTACCCTCACTGATCTAAGGAAGTCATTGAGTGAGGCGCTACCGATACCTAATATCGACCCGATTGAGGGTATTAAGAGTCAAGACCCCTCAACCTCAGATATTAAAACTCCAGCTCCACCACTCTCGGCTGATACACCCTCGGACTGGACTGACGAAAAATCAGATAGTGCCTCTCCACGTCCCTTAGATCAAAATAGGCAATCTGCTCCCTATTTTAATGAAGAAATCCCTGACAGATAACCACAGGGTACTCAGCCTGAAATTTTTCCTAGGTTAGTGCGCTCAACTGACCTCACAGATCGCCAAATAATGCACATATCGTCTCCCACTTTGTGCAAAACTCTGTGACTTCTCTAACCCTATATTTTTCGATCAGCAGTAGTTTTGTAGATGAATTCTTGGCAACGATAGGGCCCGAAATGAATTGTCCAAATTGTGAGTCACCTCAAAATAAGCTGCAAGATATCACTGTCAGTACTACTTCTGTGCAAAGAGAAAAGCTTTGTCTCCAATGTGGTCTGGAATTCATAACGATTGAGGAATTTGTTTTTGACACGTTCCTCGTCCGAAAAAAGGACGGGAGAAAAGAGAGATTCAATAGGGAAAAACTTTTTAACAGCTTAGCCCATGCCGCACACAAAAAACACGTCCTTCCCGACGCACTGACCAAACTTGCTACCGAAGTTGAAGACCAAGTAGTTACCCAGGGAAATGAAATTGAGAGTCGACTACTGGCAGAGGTCGTTATGAATAGACTCAAACGGGTGGATATGGTCACGTATATCAGGTATGCCGCATCCTATCGAGCGTTCCTGTCAGCGGACGAGCTCCTGGACGATATCAAAACTACGCTAGACAACGTTACCTATATTCCCCCTGAACAACCGGTGCTTTTTGATGTTGACGTTGCACCGAACACGGAATCTAGCAATTCGGAAACCCTGATACGATTTCAGTCATCATAGAAATTAGTCAACCGCTCACGACTTTCCACCTGAGCAGAGTTACCTTTCCGGACGATCCATATAATCTCCAAAGCAAACAGGCCTACTGGAACGATAGCGAACACTGAACCATTCAACAGTAGTATGAAAAAAGCTACCACCAAACCCAGCGAGATAATAATAAAGAAAAGTGGCGGTATTAGAACTTCAAATACTATCCGGATGATCAGTAGTATTTCCCTCCACGAGCCGGGATCCGGGGAGTTCCCACGTTCATACACTTTGCTTACCCTAACTTCCTGACCTGTATGGTTCTATCACCATGCTACGCTATGTGAACCATGGATAATACTTTTCGCACAAACACTTATGTCAGATTCACTCCAAGCTCGTCTTGAAGTCACAGAAGAACGCATACGGTTGGCCTGCCGAAAAGCTGGATATGATCGAACAAAAGTCACCCTCCTTGCCGTGACAAAAGGACAGTCGTCAGAAACTATCTCCCACGCACACCATCTAAATCTAAATGAATTTGGAGAAAATAGAGTGCAAGAGTTGTTGTCAAAAAACAGTTCACTGGCCAAAGAAAAAATTTTCCCCAAATGGCATTTCCTAGGGCATCTACAGAAAAATAAAGTAAAAGATATAGTCGGTACAGTCGATATTCTGCATACACTAGATTCAACTGACCTGGTAACTATCCTTCATAAACGAAGAAAATACCTCAAGGATCAAGGCGAAATACCAACTTCAGCATCGCCAATGCAATGCTTCATCCAAGTAAATGTCACTGAGGAAAATCACAAGTCGGGAGTACGGCTGAATAATTTTGACCAGCTACTAGAAACAGCAAGGAAATCTGATGAACTTTCGATCGTGGGACTGATGGTTATGGCACCATATGACAAGGATGCCAATAAATCTCGCCCACTATTTTCCAAAATAAGACGATTAGCGGAACTCAATGAACTTCCTCAGCTCTCGATGGGAATGAGTCAAGATTTTGAAATAGCTATCGAGGAAGGTGCCACAATCATCCGTCTAGGGACAACACTTTTCGGGGAACGCTGACCGGTCAGATAGGTTTAATTGCTAAAATTATTTCTAAAGGGTAGGAAAATATGAAAATCACATTTATCGGTGGTGGCTTTATGGGGGAAGCAATTCTTAACGGAGCTCTTAGCAGAAATGCGGCTAGTAACCATGCATTCACCGTCGTCGAAATTGACTCTTCACGAAGGGATTACCTTCGGGACAAATATGATGTCGAGGTAGTTGATGGTAGCCAGACAGAGTCGAAAATATCGGAGGCTGATGTCGTTATTCTCTGTATGAAACCGCAGCAATTTCCCGAAACCATTCAATTAGTGAAGCCGGCAATAAGATCTGAAGCGCTGCTACTGTCAGTGGCCGCTGGGATTCCATTGAATAGAATCATTGATGAAAGCGAACATGAACAAGCTGCGAGAATTATGCCTAATTTACCTGCAGCACGTGGCCAAGGTGCAGCGGCGATTTTCTTCGCAAACAACTTTTCGATCGATGATAAAGCTTCAGTGACCGAGCTAATCCGGTCATCTTCACCAGTTGTCGCTGAAGTCCAATCAGATGATGAAATTGATATTTGCACTGCCCTAAATGGTTCGGGTCCTGCTTATGTATTTTTAATCATAGAGGCCCTCGTTCAAGCAGCTGTCTCGAGAAATATCGATGAAAATCTAGCTCATCAGCTAGTTACTCAAACAGTGTTAGGTGCTGCCGTTCATGCTATGGAATCACAAACTCCTGTTGAACAACTTCGAGATAATGTGACATCCCCAGGTGGTACCACCGAAGCTGCGATAACCGCTCTCGAGGCAGGAAACCTTCGCAATGTTCTAGATTCTGCTGTCCAAGCAGCATATGATCGAGCAGTTGAACTACGTAACTAACGGGAGCATAGATTGAACCAATTCATTGATATCTTGGCCATGATTATTGGTCCAACCCTCAACATTCTTGGATTTTGTATCCTGGGAAGGGCTCTTTTGTCCTGGGTTCCTCAATTGAGAAACAGTGAAATAGCTCGTATACTTGACTTGATCACTGAGCCCATTCTCGAACCTATTCGAAAGATCGTGCCCCCGATTGGTGGCACGATTGACATAACCCCAATGCTTACTATGATCTTACTTTTCCTTCTATCTGATTTCATTACGGCCCAAGTGAGATAAGTACCCTAATCCATACAGTGCTCAAAACTTGACATCAGAACATTTGTTCTATATGGTATTAATCGTGGTGGGGATCACTTGAAACAGAACGACAGGACCTAGCCAAAATGCCCACAAAACCAACCAAGCCAATGCCCACTGATAATCCCATCAATGCAGAGGATAAGGACAAAAACCTAAACGTTGCTATTGACGAAATTATCAAAGAGCATGGCAAGGGATCTATTATGCGGCTTGGAGACCCTGAGGCGGCACTACATATTGTATCCATTCCCACAGGCGCCCTCTCCTTGGATATCGCTTTAGGAGTAGGTGGAGTTCCACGAGGCAGAATAACCGAAATTTTTGGCCCAGAATCCGCTGGAAAATCAACGCTCGCACAGCATATCATCGCTGAATGTCAGAGAAGTGGCGGTTCGGCGGCATATATCGACGTGGAGCATGCATTGGATCCAGAATATGCGGCCGCGTGTGGAATAGACATTCAAGAATTACTCATTTCTCAACCCGATACCGGCGAGCAAGCTCTAGAAATATGCGAAGCGCTTATCCGCTCCTCAGCGCTGGACATCATTGTCATTGATTCTGTCGCCGCATTAGTTCCTAGGGCCGAAATTGAAGGTGACATGGGTGATAGCCTCCCGGGACTGCAAGCGAGGCTCATGTCACAAGCCATGCGAAAACTGACTGCTGCAGTTTCGCGCACAAATACTGCCCTCGTATTCATTAATCAACTAAGGGAAAAAATAGGGGTCATGTTTGGCAGCCCTGAGACCACTCCGGGAGGGCGGTCATTAAAATTCTACTCTTCAGTCAGAATCGATATTCGCCGTATCGAGTCTATTAAAGATGGCCAGCAATTCATCGGGAACCGCGTCCGCTGCAAAGTAGTAAAGAACAAAGTTGCTCCGCCCTTCCGACAGGCTGAATTCGAAATCATGTTTTTACCTGACATGCATGGGATCAATCGCTGGAGTGACGTACTAGACCTTGGAGTAGAACACAACATCGTCAATAAAGCCGGAGCATTTTTCTCCTATGGCGACCTCCGATTAGGGCAAGGACGGCGTAATGCGTCCACGTATCTTCAAGAAAACGACTTGATATTCACTGAGATTGACCAAAAAGTTCGAGAGATTGCGGGGCTCTCGCACACTGAACTTACCGACAATCCAGATGCAGAGCTTCCTGAGCCCCTCATTACACACTAATATCGATTGTTGGATCAAGTGATAGTCATAAAAAACATACAGGGTCGTGCTAACGATCAGGTTGTAGTTGAGTATTCACAGGAAAATGCTATTGGGAAACCTGACAAAATACGGTTTCCTGCTGAAACTGCGTTGAAATACTCAATTCGCCGTCAACTCGTCCTGACTGAAAGTGACTGGGAGATCATCAAAACAGAAGCGATTGGTCTGCAGGCAAAAATAAAAGCTTTCGCACTCGTTGCACAGAGAGAAAGAACCGCATTCGAGTTGACTAAGGCACTGAAATCAACCAAACGATTCACGTTCACGGATCAGATGATTGAAGTTGCCGTGGCGAGAGTGGAAGAACTTGGGTACCTGGATCAAGATAAGATCGCTCACCACCACGTAACAAGATCCGCCTCAACACTCAAATCCAAGCGATTACTTCGCCATCAAATGAAAGGTCGAGGCATATCGGATTCAGCAATTGAGACATCCCTCGATAACTATGACGAGATGCCGGCCGCGTTGATGCATACTCAGAAACAATGCAAAGTAATTGACCTCAATAGTCCCTCCCCCGGCCAGCTTGATCAGGTCAAACAGCATCTTTACCGCAAAGGCTTCCAAACAGCGACCATAGAACTCTGTCTCCAAACTCTGACGAAGTCTAATTTCTAGAAAATCTACATTTCTTAAAAGATGTACCGCGTGCTACTCTGTAGATCAAAAATAAATATATTATCTGGCTTGACGCGAAGCCAGCTATTAGATTACTGACGTTTTGTCCTGATATATGGCTGCGCGCGGTCGGTTCGTGGAGAATCGAATGGATCCTATAACTCTCGCACTGTGCTTGGCAGGTGTGCTTGCCGGACTCATAATCGGCGCACTAATGGTGTATTACCACAGTAAGAATTCATCTACGGGCTTAGTTACTGCGGCGACACAGAAGGCACAGGAAACGATTTCAGATGCGCGTCGCGAGTCATCTGAAATCGTAACTGAAGCCGAAAACTCCTCTATAGCCAGGCGCAAAGAAATCGATGAAGAGATTCGTGACCGACGCCGGGAAATAAGTCGTGCCGAAAGACGGATCGAACAGCGAGAGGAATCGCTCGATCGAAGAACTGAAAATTTAGAAAAGCAAGAAGAAACAATCAGACTTCAGATTGAAGATATCGAGATGCAAGAAGAAAATATCGAAGACCAATTAGAAGGTCTGAAGGAAAAACTCGAAGTCATTGCTGGACTAACAACTCAGGAGGCAAAGTCAGAGCTACTAAATAAGCTTGACGATGAACTGCGCGAAGAGTCAGGGCGACGAGTGTTAGCGATGGAAGAGTCAGCTAAAGCTGAATCAGAGGTCCGCGCAAGAAAAATTCTGGCCACAGTCATGCAAAGAATTACCTCGGAGGTTACGGCCGAAATGACCGTAAGTGTAATTCCTATACCTTCCGACGAAGTAAAAGGTCGGATAATTGGAAGAGAAGGTCGAAACATCAGAGCCTTCGAAGCAGCGACTGGCTGTGATTTAATTATTGATGACACCCCTGGAGTGGTCACCGTCTCGGCATTTGAGCCTACCCGTAGAGAGATAGCGAGAACTGCCTTGGATAAACTGATCCAAGATGGGCGGATACAGCCGTCACGTATCGAAGATGCAGTGGATAGAGCCCGCACAGATGTTGAGAAACGAATTGAAAAGGCAGGGCAACAAGCTGTTGCCGATGCCGAAGTCACGGGACTCCACAATGAAATAATTAAGACTCTTGGAAGATTACAGTTCAGATACTCATATGGCCAGAATCAACTTCGACATTGTATTGAAACATCATGGCTAGCAGCGGCCCTAGCCCACGAACTAGGAGCCGATGTGGAAGTAGCTAGAGTCGGCGGTCTGCTCCATGATCTAGGCAAAGCAGTAGATCGAGAAATTGAGGGAACTCACGCGCTTTTAGGAGCCGATATTGCTAGAAGATATGGCCTTCCGGAGGCGGTAACTCACACCATTGCAGCGCATCATGAAGAAGTAAAACCGGAGACCGTGGAAGCATTAGTCGTGATCTGCGCTGATGCCATGTCCGGGAGTAGGCCTGGTGCACGCCGTGAGCAAGTAGAAGAGTATGTGAAACGTCTTGAGGCTCTAGAGACGATTGCAAACTCTTTCGATGGCGTAGAACAAGCCTTTGCTGTTCAGGCTGGAAGAGAGATAAGAATCATGGTCAAGCCAGACCAAGTCGATGATCTTGCATCTACGCGACTGGCGAGAGAAGTTTCCAGAGAAATCGAACAATCACTACAGTACCCTGGGCAAATAAAAGTGACTGTAGTGAGAGAAACACGCTCTACTGAAATAGCGAAGTAAGATTCACAACTAATGCAGACTAACTACACCTAGCACCTATTTATGGAAGACACATGTCAGCGTTGCAAAAGGCCATCAAGTCTTTCTTGCGGCAAATGCGATAAGTCCATATGCAGTAACTGTCTCCAGCATACTCCCGGAGGAATTCGATGCCGAGATTGTTCCAATATGAAGGGCTTGCTTCCGTCGCTCAAGTGGACACAAACCCTGTCACTACTGCTGCTCATTCCGGCGGTTAGTCTCGCCTTGGGTTTGATGATCAGCCTTTTTACCCCAAATTTCATTGGATTAACCGTATTCAATCTGGCCCTACAGGTCGGTATAGGATACCTGATAGCATCTATATTGACATTTCTTATAAATAAGACCACGCGCTTCAAGCGAGGCACCACTATTCAGAAACTATGCCTTGCATACGCCATCTGCGTGCTGGTTGGAGTTGCTAGTACTGACCTAGCCCTTACAGGTAATTTAAAAGTAGCAATCATAGATATCCTGTCGCCAGCTATTGCGGCGCTTTTACTTTGGAATCGTTTCGAATAATATTGTGCTTTTGTCGACCCTTACTAGCCTAAGAAATAGAGGGCAAACAACATTCCGAAAGTGATAATGCTTACACCTAACACTCGAAATAGCTCTACTCGAAGAAAATTGGTCTTTTTCCGACCATCACTATTGGAATCAGTCGACCCACTCGCATTGTGACTCACCAAGAAACCTACCTAACTGCTATCTAATATTGTAAGGGCATCTGAATCAGTGCTTCCGGGACTAGCGCACGCCTGCCACATAAACTAGTCTAGTAGTTCAGGCTTAATGGCCCCGTAGTGTAGCGGTTAACACGTCGCCCTGTCACGGCGAAGATC
>DEAP01000047.1 GCA_002348225.1 Dehalococcoidia bacterium UBA2979 | reverse complement strand
GATTTTCCATGTGCGGCTGGCAGCGGAATCGATATCTCGCATTGCCGCCGTTTCTGTCGCCAGTGTGGTCGAAGCAGCTCGAAATCCGGCACCGTACAGGTGCGCCCCGTCGGTTGCGTGTTCGACGTTGGTTTCAACCACCGAATTGTTGGGGCCATCGATCGCCGGGTCAAGGCGCACGCAGAAGAGGTGCTGGTGGATAGGTGATGCGATGCCTGGGGCGACAAGTGGAGCGGTATCTGTACCGCCACCATCACCTACGGCGCTTACACCGATGACTCCGGTGAGTTTCACTTCGAGTTGGATTGTCCCATCGAGGTAGAAGTACCAGTAGAAGCCATACTCGTAGTTTCCGATTGTGTGTATCATGCTCACGACGAGGCGGCGTGATCGGCGGACTTCTGGCGCGAGGTCAGGTCGTGCCCAATTGGTGTGTTTCCAGAGGATCCCGAAGTCTTCTTCGTGAAGGCATACAGCGTTTTCGCACACAGTTGGTTCCCCATCGCTTCCGAGGAATGTAGCGTCAAAGTAGTAGATCTCTCCGAGGCAATCACACCCGAGCTTGAGGGAGTTCGCGAGTTGCCCGAGGTTGGTTTCTCCAGCATCGAACGCGTGTTTCCAGTAGTGCATGGGTGATGGGTCACCGTAGGGGACGACCATGTCTGACAAAGCGGCACGGTGGAGAATTGTGCGGTCTCGATCCCCGTCTTTATACCGGACGTCGTGGAGGACGAGCCCTTCGATGGGGTGTACTGATATACGGATGTGCCAGTTCTGCCAGTCAATAACGTGCCCATCGACGGTAAAGCTCGGTCCATCTGGTTGGGTAATGTCGAGTGGTTTGAGGCCGTCACGGTGGGCGCCGACCCCCTCGGCCGTGTATTCGGCTGGACGGTCAGGGACAGGTACAACACCAGTATCTTGGACTACTACCCCGCCACTGTCAACGTCGACGAGAACAGTCAGACCCTCAATGGGAAAAGCGTAATAGTTCGTATTTGGTTCCCTTTGTTGGAAAGCAATGGCGCGAAAAACACGACCGGTTGGCATCTCGGGAGGGTGTACGCCAGTGATCCACGGTTCAAGGTGCACTTGAGTTGGATCGTCGATTCCGCGTTTGGCGAGGGCAGCGATCCATTCTTCATTTTCGGCAAGGATTGTGTAAAGCATGATGACGTCATTCATGGTGACTGGCGCCTGCCCATGTTCCTGCCATTCAATATCCAATATCTCATCACTTGCTAGTGACACGTGAGCGTCAAAACTTTGCCCACGTTCAGGATCATGGCCGACGTAGTTAATGATCCTTGCGACGTCCTGACCTTCAGCTGCGTCTGCTAGTTGCTGGCGCGATGGTTCGACTCGCTGGCCGAAAGCAAAGAACGCACGGCCACTTAATACTCCCGCCGAGCGAAGAATATTTACTCCTCTAGTGAGTTCTTCAGCAGTAGCAGGGTCAAGAGGGTGAGGTCCAGATGGCATGAGACCAAATTACAGACTGACATTATGCCTGTACAATCGTCTCGAATGCGTTTGTTTTAATTTTAAAAAATTGAAAATTATCTAGCTACAAATATGGCAACTACCATCGATAGATACAACGCATATTGGGGAAGTTGTGGAGAAGTTAGAAGGAATAGAACGGTTAACTTTTGAAAAGGCCACTGTTGACCCTTTCATTGGAACGTTCGGAATTCGTTCAATCTTTAATTTCCTTTGGGCAGTAGGCGGATGGATAACCACTGTCGTCCTGACTTTGAATGGGACAGTTCCTCTTGTTGCGGGAATAGGTCTGAGCGTTGTCTTTATTCAAGCCTGCTATATGCCCATGCACGAATCCGTGCATCACACACCTTCAGGTGGAAGGAAAACATTCGCATGGATTGACCGATTTATCGGAGAAACGACAGGGCTTGTTCTATGCGAGAGTTTCCGTGGCCATGTTACAACCCATCTTTTACATCACACCCATGCCAATGGTGAACGAGACCCAGATGTTTTAAATTCTGCGGGAAATCCCGGACAAATCTTCGGTAGAGTTATCGCCGGAGCGATCCTTTACCCCTTAATCCCGTTTATACAACTCTTCCCCCCTTTAGCCAAGGGAATACCTTCAGCGATACGGGAACGCTTCGCAGAACGTGACCGGATTCGTGGCCCCGAAGTAGCAAAAGCATCTCGTTGGATCGCAATAGTCCACGTAACAGTTTTAATCGCAGGAACAGTAACAGGATTCGGAATAAGTGTGTGGCTTCTTTGGTACATACCAGCATGGATCGGGCGTTTCTGGCTGAGTCTTGTCTTTGGCTGGCTTCCGCATCATCCTCATAAAGAAACCGGACGGTATCGAGATACAAGAATCTTTACATTCATAGGGAGCACGTTTCTGATCCGTGGACACGACTACCATCTTCTACATCACCTTTTTCCGAGGGTGCCGCACTATAAGCTTCGTTTATTATGGAAATCTCTTGGCAAGCATCTTGATGCACAAGGCGCTCGCATTGAAGGACGGGCGGAGGCACAAATAAGTTAGTAAATTGTTGATGACGACTTCTTCAGATTTCCTGGCCATAGGAGAATTCGACAAGATTCCCATCTGGATCTGATAGGGCGCATATATATCCAACAGGATCTGATTCCTGCCTTGGCTCCCAAGCTAAACAACCTTCGTTTTCCCCTCGTGTAGCAATCTCATCAACTTGATCGGTCGAGTCGAGCGATATCCCCAAATGCGCCAACGGAGCAAGAATCGGAACTGGTTTAGGGGTTTCATTTTTCTGAATAAACACAAGAACAATTCCGAGCTCTTCAGGAGACAGCCATGCGACAGCGCCCAAAGGGTCTTGACGATGATGTGTCTTTCGTAACGGTGTGTATTTCTCATACCATGCGATGGTGGCATCCAGATCATGGCAAGGAAGAGCGAGGTGGGTGAGTCGAGGTGCCATACCGTAGTTATAACTTAACAGACCTGAAGCTCAATTTGATAAGAGACGAAGCTAAGAGTTCATGTTTTAGATAACTATCTGCAATAAGATGCACGAGTGGAACATCAACAGCCTTTACCAAAACCGTTGGAGATACTTGTACAAAGAGCTGGGCGGGTTTTTTTAAGATTGGGCGTTAATGTGAAACGTCTTTATGAACTGGGATACTGGCGATGGCGTACATTCCGTGAGAAAGGATTGAGTCCATTTACTTCAGGCATATTCACTGATGTGTTAGGTGTGGATCGATCTATCTACATAGGGAAAAGGGTTATTGACATCGGGTGTGGCCCAAGAGGAAGTCTGGAGTGGCTGGATGACTCAGAATTACGAGTAGGCATTGACCCATTAATGCATGATTATATTCAGCTAGGCATTACAGGTCATGAAGCTTGTTATGTGGCATGTAACGCTGAACAACTCCCGTTTGCCAATGAGTCCTTTGATGTTGTCACGTCCATCAATTCGTTAGATCACGTTGATGACCTGAGCCTTACTCTTGATGAGATTGCTCGAATTCTCACTTCTGGTGGACATTTCATATTCTTAGTTGAGGTACATCCTAAAGCGACACTAAGTGAACCCGTCACGATTCCGTGGAATTTAACAACGCAACTATCGCATCACTTTCGTGTTGTTTCCGAATATCACTTTGAAGAAGCGAAACATCGACCTGGAAGCGCTGCTGCAGCTCGAGCTTCGGTTCCATTTGACCATTCCAACACTAAAAATCGATCGGGAACTTTACTAGCTACCTTGGAACGCCTATAACTTCTTGAACTATTGGGGCCACCTAGGTTCCCTCCTTCTCGATTACGCTGGTTGTAGGAACGAAAGTTGGGAAAATATGAGTGAGTACGGAAACGAAAATACTAATCTAGGCAGTGGCGAAGTAGAATATTCTGAAATCTTACTAATTGATGATCCGATCCCTGGCGTCCGTCGATTGACGATGAACAGGCCAGAAAAGCGTAACTCATTAATCCATCCACTTCGAGGTGCCATTCTCAGTGCTCTTCGAGATGCTGATATGGATTCAGATGTAAAGGTTTCAATCATTCGTGGTGCCGGCCCATCTTTTTCAGCTGGGTATGATCTTTCAGGAGCTAATGCTGGACATGCTATGCCCTTCTTTACTGCCGGAGGTGAAGGTCAATGGCCTCGCCATGTGACCGAAGGGTGGATGAGTATCTGGGACCTTGCAAAGCCCGTTATTGCTCAGGTGCATGGCTATTGTCTCGCTGGGGGAAGCGAATTAGCTACTTGTTGTGATCTTGTTTATATCGCTGAAGATGCTCAGATGGGGTATCCGGCCACGCGTTTCGGAGTACCTGATATGCATTTTCATACATGGTTTCTAGGTATGCGAAGAGCAATGGAGATGATGATGACCGGTGACTCAATTACTGGTATCGAGGCAGTTGCTGAAGGATGGGCGAATAGAGCATTTCCAGCTGAAAAACTTGAAGAGGAAGTATTAGCTATTGCCGAACGAATATCAAAAACGCCCACAGATTTAACTCAGCTTAACAAACGAGTTGTTCATCGCCAGATGGAAATAATGGGTTTACGAACTGGGATTCGGGCAGGAACTGAATTATGCGCATTAGGTATCCATACTGATTCAATGAAAGAATTTCTCGGCAGCATTAAAGATAAGGGTCTAACGGAAGCCCTATCTGATCGTGATGGCGCGTATGGAGATTATCGAACTAAGGAAACAGAGTAATTCTCAAAATGGTTTAAATCTTCGAGATGGTCCATTGTGAAGCTTCATCCACCCCAAAAAGTACGACTTGGTCGCCTTCGCGGGTAGATAGAGTGGGCGCGAGCTCTACCTCTACTTGCTTTCTTGAAAGAAGCAACTCATCTTCTGAGGGCTCATACCCGTAAAAAGCTGATCCATTATTTGAAGCAAAATCTGCGAAGTACTCTAGTTTATTTTCCTGGGCGAAGATTTCAGCAACAACCTCAAGACCGTATGCTGCATTAAAAATACCCGCCTTTGCCTGTTCCCCATATTTTTCTGATGTTGGGTGTGGTGCGGAATCTGTACCGAGAAAAAATGAGGGGTTACCTGATGTAGCGACGGAAACGATAGCTTGCCGATCAGATTCAGAATTAATGATGGGTTTGCAAAAGAGATTAGGGTCAAATTCCGGAGTCATAAGGTCAGATTTATTTCTGGATAAGTGGTGTGGCGTAACTGAAGCCCCTACTTGAGAATGATCGAGGACAAAATCAACTCCCGCACTCGTGGAAACATGCTCTACAGTAACTTGGAGGGTTGGTATCTGTTCACATAAGGGGTGGAGTTCCTGTTCCAGAAATGCAGCTTCTCTGTCGAATAGGTCTATATCTGGATTTGTTGATTCGGCATGGACTAATAACGGGATTTGATGATCTGCCATTGTTTCAAATAATTCAATGAAATGAAGTATGTTATCTCCGCCATGATCCGAATTTGTGGTGGCTCCAAGAGGGTAATATTTGACAGCCTTCACTATTCCGGCTTCGTGACCTCTTAGAAGGTCATCTTGGTCCAGACTAGGTGAGCAATACAGCGTCATAAGGGGTCGGAACCATGGGGCTTGATCACCTGCTGCTTTGAGTATTCGTTGATGGTATAGCTCAGCTACCTCAGAGGTAGCTACCGGTGGGGATAGGTTCGGCATAATGATGGCGTATCGAAATCTGTTAGCCGTATATTTAACAACTGCCTCGAGCATTGCTCCGTCTCGTAGATGTACATGCCAATCGTCGGGGCGAGGTATTCGAATTGATAAATCCACTCCATCAGTCTATCGATCATGCGCAAATTGGTTACGAGATTAACCGCAATGTCTTAACTATCTATGAGGATTTTTTGAACCTCACCGTCAAGCGCAGACTTACCCAAGACCCCAAATGCTCGTTGCGGTTCTCCGTTTGAGTCGATAAAAACCCAAGCCGGTTGGGAAGACACTCCATAACGAGCCCAAATCTCTCCGTCAGAGTCATACAGGTGAGGGAATTGCCCTACATCGAACGATGTGATGAATTCTTTTACGTTGTCGAGGTCGCTGCGTCCAGCTACACCGACGAAGTCAACTTGACCTATGTACTTTTTTTGGGCTTCTGCGACCGTAGAAGCTTCTATTTGGCAGCGTGTTCAATGAGGGGACCAGAACCAAAGGACTGTTGGTTGCTGACCAAAATCGCCGAAAGTTACGGAAGTTCCATCAACTGCTTGCAACGTGGTGGCATCAGGTTTTTGATTTGAGGGATCAATATCAGTTAGAGATTGTTGAGTCGTCGAGCCGCATGAAGTAAGTAGTAAGAAGAAAAGAAGTGTTCCGATAGCGCTTGCTATCTTCGAAAGATTTCGTCCCATTGGTAAAAGGTTAGCTATGAAGCGTCTGGGTAACTACGCTTGTAGATAATGCGATGGACTTCTTTATTTTCTCCGACCTTGCGCGATGCTCCAGGTGATGCTGAAGCTGAAAGCCATAAGTTGCTTGTCAGAGGGGGATATATACGCCAATTGCATTCTGGTCACTATATTCTTCTTCCGCTAGCCCATAGGGTGAGGAAAAA
>DEAP01000121.1:16827-33218 GCA_002348225.1 Dehalococcoidia bacterium UBA2979 | reverse complement strand
GCACCTCGCTCGCGAAGGATCTGGAGTAGCTGTGATGCCTTCTCTTTCGGGTCACCCCCTTCAATTATCTCGCAGTTGCCTTGCACTAATGGGACTGTGAGGAGCTTGATACTCATCTTTCCTGTCGTTGGCTCCTGTAATAGCTCGCTCGCCTGAAACACAGTAGGAGGGTTGCGGCGGGCCTGAATCATTCGCCGGCTACTTGGATAACGTGGCTGACCAATTTCATTACTGACGGCAACCACCGCCGGCAAATCGCATTCTAGTGTTTCCGGTCCGTCGGGAGTCACAACCTCGACATGCAGTGAACCTGTTGCTTCATCTAACTTCACTTTAGCCGCCATGGTAATGAAAGGCAGTCCGAGATCCTCGGACAGTATGGCAGGAACAGCTCCTTGGTCATAATCAGACCCCTGCCGACCGCATAAAATTAAGTCAACATCTCCGAGGTTCTCCGCCACACTTGCAAGTATCTGGGAAACTCGGAACGGATCACCCGGTCGGCTGTCTTCGTCGTGCACATGGATGGTATTTTCAGCACCCATTGCATAGCATCGTTTCAGGACATCAGGGGCTGTATCTGAGCCGACAGTGACCGCCGTGATTCGGACATCCTCCCGTGTCTCTGCAATTTGCAGTGCGGCTTCCATCGCTTGTTCGTCATAGGCATTGATAATACGAGGAACTGTCTCACCGGTATTGAATCCTCGTCCGTCCTCACTGACTTCTAGACGGCCCCAAAGTGCGTAACTGTTAATTCCATCAGGATCCAATACTTGCTTTGCGGCGACAAGAATATGCATAGCGTGCCTCATATCTCCAAAGACTCAGTCGATGAAATAAACGTAGGATTCCTCACACCAGACGAACTCGTCCTCGAAATCGTCTGGTTTGACCGATAATTGACCAATTTCTAACCAGTACCATGGGGGATCTCCCTGAACTATTTTTCGTCCGGTTAGGACACCCTCAAAGGCTGCGCGTGACGCGAAATTAGTGTTACCCACTTGAGTTCCACCGTCCGCCTCTGCCCGCCTGCCCACAAGTTCAGAATCAAGCGTGATCTGCATCGAATCTCTTGGCTGTCCCTGCTCCGTTTTTTCAGTCATGGAAAATACCTGACGTGGGATTAAGCGGTGGCTGACGTTTCAGTAGCACGCTCAAAGAGTTCAAGTGCCTCGTCAGCCATGTCATACACTACCTCAGCGGCCGGTTTAATCGCGTCAATACCAACGATTGCTTGACCAGCTGGTGTAGTCATCCAATCTTCGAGATTGGCTTCCTTAATATCCCTGAGCACGTCATTCACGAGCATACCCTGAAGCGGCATGGGCAGCGTATCAGGAGCTCCGTCCTCTTTCCAGATATCTGACCATCGTGATCTGAGTTGTCGGATTGGTTTGCCAGACATAGCCCTGGACTGGACTGCATCCTCTACTTTCGAATCAATTATTCGTTGTTTTAGGAACATGGCAGTCTCTGATTCATGCGTAGCTAGCCAGATAGTGCCTGTCCAGACTCCGGCTGAACCCATAGCAATGGAAGCTGCAAGATGTTTACCGCTAGATACTCCACCCGCAGTGAGCACTAACGTGTCTGTGCCTTCCGCCATTTTTACGACTTCCGGTACCAGGGTGAAGGTGCCCACGGTTCCACTGTGTCCGCCCGAGTCATAACCTTGGGCGACTACAACATCCACGCCTGCTTCAATCTGTCTGCGCGCCTGTCGAGGAAGTCCAACGAGTCCCCAGACTTTCATACCCTCTTGATGAGCCCGTTCAATGATGAAAGCGGGGCTTCCTAGACCAGAGGCAAATATGGGTACTTTTTCCTCAAATAAGACATCTAACTGTTGTCTAGATCGCTCGAGCAGGTTTTCATAACCCGAGTAAGTCGGGTCAATATCGCTGGGTGGTGGCGAATCAGGAGCACCTGAAACCGACTTAATGTGTGTTACAAATTCCCGATGCTCGTCGGGGATCATTTCATCTAAATCTTCGCGGTTACCTTCAACAAATGAAGCTGGCACAAGAAGATCGACACCGAACGGCTTGTCACCAATCTTGTCCCTAATCCATGCAATATCTGATCGGAGTTCCTCTGGTTTTAGGCCGGTCGCCCCGAGGATACCTATACCACCGGCATTCGAAACTGCCGCAATAACATCTTTTGTATGAGCAAATGCGACTACCGGTATTTCGCAACCGTATTCTTCGCAAAGCCGTGTGTGTAGTGGGTTGCCTTCCATTTTTGTCTCCTTAATTTAAGACTTCCTCAAATAATCTACGAGCTCAGCTGAACTCGATAATTTAAATTAATTCTGCGGGCGCTAAAGAGAATTCTTCCAGCATGACGTCCGCGTAAGTAATACGTCCTGAAAGTGGGCCTCCATGATCGTGTACGAGTCTGAGACATGCCTCCGCCATATTCTCCACTGGAACAACACGATCTTTATTGGTGTCATTCACTAGTCCATGATGAACGACCCCAGGCGTCGCAACCAATCCAGGTGAAATTGCGTTCACACGAATGTTGTGATCGTTGACCTCGGAGGCCAGTCCTGTGGAAAAGCGCTCTAGTGCGGCCTTGCACATCCCATACACAGTGCCCCCAGACCCTGCTGCATCTACCTCAGGATGCAGCGCAGCGTGTGATGATATGTTAAGAATCCAGCCATTCTTTTTTTGTCTCATGTTTTCCATTGCTAGTTGCGCGAGATGCACTGGCCCGTGTACCTGGACCTCAAACATGAGTTTTTCCCTTTTGTCGGGGAAATCTGCGATTGGTATGAAATAAGTTACGGCGGCATTGTTAACCAGAATGTCCACTCCGCCAAAGAGTTTTTCCGTTTCTGCAATCAAGGCAATTCGATCTTCTGCTAAAGCCATGTCACACCTAATTGCTGCTGCTTCACCGCCCGCGTCATTGATCCGCTGGACAACGGAATTCATGCTTCCTGGAAGGATATGGTCACCATCGTCTACTGTTCTTGCTGATACGACGACTTTCGCGCCTTCCATCGCGTAGCGGATTGCAATGGCTTCACCAATGCCACGGGAGGCACCTGTGATTACAGCTACCTTACCCTCTAACAGTCCATTCGTGTTGATTGACATTCATACCCCCGTACTCACGCCCGACTAGCTTAGCGCATTCGAGCGGATCAGATAACACCACGCATCTCGAAGTCCTTAACAGTATTTCCGTCATACCCTAGCAGGTCAATCAAGATGTCATTGTTGTCAGCCCCGGCTTTTGGGAGCGAACCAGATATTTCACCCCAGCCGTCATCGAGTTTCCAGACCACCCCGCGATAGATAGCGTCTTTTGAGTATGTCGTATTGCGCATCACAAGATTCGATTGATTGAGCGCGTTAAAGTTTTCGTCTGCTGCTAGTTCAATGGCCCCCATCACTGGATAAGCAGGAATTCTAATTTTTTGCAGTTGTCGTGTGAGATCCCATGATTGATAATTGAGTGTCCAACCCTCAAGTATGGAATCCAACTCGTCCTGAAACGTAAGGCGGTCACTCAGGGTGGAAAATCGTTCGTCTCTTATTGCCGGTACCATGTCTCCGCAAAACTCAATTAATCGAGTCCATTCATCTTCATCACGGATAGAAATTGATATCCAACTGTCATCTCCGCTACAGCGATAAAAGCCGTGCGGAGCCATCCCTGGATAACGATTTCCCTGAGGACCTGCGATTCGCCCTGTAAGGAGATAGTCCATAATGGGCTCACCTATTCTTTGGATAGATGCCTCTCCTTGCGCGATATCTAAATGCTGACCTTTACCCGTTCTGTCTCGAGCTTCGAGAGCCGCGAGAGTCGCGAAAAATGCGTGACCTGCGGCCGTAGGATCGAGATCAGCTTGGTCTTCCTGAGGATGTTCCGAGTCGTGGTATCCAAGCACGCTTTTTATTCCGTATAACGCTGCGAGCGATGGCCCGTAGGTGACAAGGTCTCTCCATGGACCTTCCGTGGCACCTGAAGCAGATAACGACGCAAGAATTATTTGTGGATTAATTTCGGATAAGACCTCGTATGCCAGACCTAACGCGGGCATGACTCGAGCGGAGAAGTTCTCAACAATCACATCTGTTTTTGCGACCAGCCGCTTGTAAATTTCGACACCCTCTGGAGACTGGAGATTAAGCGTCAGACTTTTCTTGCCGCGGTCGAAAGCATGGAATCCCATAGGATCGAGTTCTTCGACGTCACCGCCGGCAGTGGTTCCCGGCATTCCACGTCCGCCCATTGAGACTCCAGAATTCCCGCTTGGCGACTGAATTTTTATTACCTCAGCTCCCATATCTTTAAAACTCATCCCTAGTAAAGGCCCGGCCCACACGTGCCCATGATCGAGTACTCGAATCCCCGAAAGAGGCCCCAGTGTTTCCATGCTCATACGATTACCCCACTGTCTCTTAGTCTTTGCTGTTCGTATTCAGATAGACCCACTAGATTCGTAAGAATTTCTTGGTTGTGCTGCCCTAATAGAGGCGCTGGTCGATATATGTGCCATGGTGTTTCTGAGAATTTATAGGGCGCCCCAAGTGTTGTGTATGTTCCCATCACGGGGTGCTCGATCGTCTGCCAGAAATCACGCGTTTCAAGGTGTTCACTCGCTACTACCTCATCAATGCGATTAACCGGCTGGAATGGGATTCTATGCTCCGAGAAAATTTCAAATAATTCTTCACGCGTTCTTTCTTTCAGCCAAGGGTGCCAATATGCGTCTAGCTCTTCATGCCATTCAAACGATGTCCAGCGGTCTCGAAGACGCTCGTCTTTTGCCCAGTCTGGATTTCCCATCAGTTTGGTAAATCGGTTCCACTGATCATCAACCATAGTGATTACTTCCATGTAACCATCAGCGGCCGGTACAACCTGCCACGGGTAGAATCCACTCCGGTGCGTACCGTCACGGGATGCTAGTCCACCATTGAAGACGAAGTGCGGCACGCCAGAGCCATTTAAGTAACTTGCGATGACTTCGACAGTAGAGATCCACGCGTGATGGCCCTGACCAGATATTTTCCCCATCCTCAATGCCAATAAAGCCGCGATAGCCCCGTGCACCCCACCATGAAAGTCTGCCGCGCAGTAAGGGAGCCATAAGGGAGCTTTTTCGGGATGTCCTATTTTCGTTGGAGCTCCCGAAGCAGCTGTAGCAGTCAGCGCGGTGCCAAGCCAGTCCCTATAGGGCGTGTCGTATCCAAAGACAGTGATAGAACTGACGCTCAGTTGCGGGTTGTTTCGCGACAGTGACGCATAGTCAAGGGAGTAATCCTGTATCTCCTGATGAGTATTATTGCTGATGATCAGGTCTGTGTGCGCTATGAGCTTATCTAGTATCTGTCTCCCTTTGACGGACATATAGTCAAGTGTCAGACTTTTCTTATTCGTATTGAGGAAAAGATGTAGTCCACTTTTTTCAAGGTGCACAATATCATCTGGAAATGGTCCATGACCGCGAACAGAATCGCCATCAATAGGGTCTTCAATTTTTATAACATCGGCACCAAGATCAGCGAGTAACTTGCCCGCATAGCCGACCGATATAAAGTCTCCGATTTCGAGGACACGTAGTCCCGCTAATGGCCCAACTGTTTCCATAAACTCTTCCTGTCAGGGAAGGATAATGAGCACGGTCAAGTTTTTCTAGTTTCTGATGAGTAGCGGAGCTTAATCGATTTCATGCTGGCGCAAAGCTAGATCTGGCCTGAGCACCCCAAATCCCGTCGATTTCTGTCATGACCCATAGTGCCTGTTGTGTCGTGATTGCGGTCTCATCATTTCGACGTCTAGTCCATTGAATAAATAGGTGCACTTTCTGTTCGGAGATATGCAATACCTCAACCGAGTCAAGATCGGTGTGGTCCCACTCTGTCCCGGCACGCTCATAGAATTCTGCCAGATACTCCTCTTCGAGTTGCTTGCGACTCGTATATATTTTCACGCCCGCTCCAGATATGCGAATGTGGGGAAGGTGCAGCAGATCAAGTAAATGAGAATCATCTCGATTATTCAGTGCTCGCATGTAGTCCTCTATTGCACGGGTGGCTTCTGTTTCAGGGGACGAAGGCATTGAGAGGCACTCCTTACAGACTGTAGCGGCAATTATATTTAGTTCTAAAAGCTAATGGTGGGTGATACAGGAGATGATGCTCGCCCCCAAGTACCCCTGAGTTTAGTATGAACCCATGGGTGAACTAATCTTCGCGTTGATTATAGGTGGGTTGGTGGGCTTGGTGTCTGCTGTCTTCATCGATAACCTCTGGCTGGCGGTGGGTACTGGTCTCGCTGCAGCTGTTATTACCGGCGCCATCGCATTTATCCCTGTACGGTTCGGTGGCAGGAATAAGTAGCGGGCTAATATTCACTAAAAATATTCTCAGGCTACTAGCGGTTATCCGAACCCTTAAATTTCCTGTGTTGTTATGCGGTCTATGACAATTTCGAAGAGTGCCACATCAGCAGGTGTCATGTTTTGGTACGAATTTGCGAAGTTTCTGCCTTCGGTTTCGCCATAATATTTTTTTGCCATTTTGAGGACTATTGGGTACAGGAGATCCTCTTCACCGGATTTTCTTACAGCGTGACCGTCAATAATCACTGATTTGTAAGGTGGTTCTGGATCATCAACACATAGAGACACCCGATTATCTGTTTCGATGTTTTTCCACTTTGGCGATTTGGTCGAAGTGAAAAGTAGCAGTCCCTGTTCACTCCAGTCATGCCAGATCGCTCGTGTTCTCGGCGAGCCATCTTCGTCGATTGTCGCAAGGGTGCTGACTAAAGGACGCTTTAAAAATTCACCGACGGCGTTACTCACTGTTTTCATATATCATCCCCAACTATTTTTTTCATTCTTGTACTGTAGTCCCATGAAGTTATCTTGAGCGGTTCCAATTTTATGGCGATTTCTGTATCTTTCCGTGCCAACAGCCATCGACTGAAGTCGGATTCTTGTTCAGCGATATATTTGTCGACGAGAGTTTCCAGGATGCGGGGCCCGTCATCATCCGACAGTGTAACTTTTGCCTGCCCACGGACCCCTCTGTAAGGCATTGTTTCAGGTGATATCTGAAATCCACACACGGGGTGAGATTGCAGGTGGCGAAGGATTTTCGCACTGTTTTGGGTCGCGCACCATAGTGATAGGCCATCAGATATGAACCACAGAGATATTAGTAACGGGTTTGTGTTCGTATCGTTCACTGCTATTTGCACAGGGATAGTAGTCTCTTTTAGGAAACGTTGTATCTCTTCAGAAGACCACGGTCCATGGAGTTTCATTTCTCACCACTTAATTCAAATAATATTTTCCGAACGAATAATGTCCCTTGCCTTTTATGTTAAGTGACGGGGGTTAAATACTGGTGCCCATACTGTCTGCGAATCTTCGATCAAGATTCATGTGTAGAAGTCTCTTTGCATCGGCAAAGGAGTCAGTAGGTAGTGCCACAAGATATTTCAGGAGATCTGCTGACTGCTCTAATAGGTCGGTGTCGGAGTTATAGATCCTGTGCACGAGGCCAATTTCACGGGCTCTGAGTCCCGTGAGTAGTTCGCCGCGGAAATGCATAGTTGCCGCGTGTGCCTGAGGGATAAGTCTGGTGATTTTATATGACCAACCCTCGGCCGCCCAAAGTGCCCGATGGACTCGTGGATCGCCAATTTTACAGTCGGTCGTAGCGACTCGAATATCACAAGAAGTTGCAAGATCATATCCGGCACCGAGTGTGAAACCCTGCATAAGCACCACTGTTGGTTTTGGAAAATCCTTAATAGTAGTTATCAGCTTGTGGAGGCCAATGGGACCTGAACCAATCTGTAATTTGACCTGGTGTTGGCTGTATTGTGATAGAGGTTTTGATGGTCCGACGATATCGTTTCCGGCGCAAAATGCCCGACCCTCGCCACTGAATGCGAGGCAACGAACTGCGGTGTCGTCGCGGGCTTGTAAGATTGCCTCTATTATCTGCTCCTGCTGGTCTGAACTAAGCACATTGAGTTTTTTCGGGTTGTTCAGCCGAATGTGGCGTAGTCCTTCGATTTCACGGTCGTCGAAGACAAGGGGTTCGGTACCTTCAGACATGTTTAATGCCTTTATCTTCCTGAAAATTCCGGATCGCGTTTTTCGCGAAATGCATCGGCAGCTTCCATCCGATCTTCGATCACATTTGTTTGTCTAACAGCTAACGAATGTTTGAGTGCCCATTCATACGGCATATCTAGCTGTTCGATGGTTTGTTCTTTGATGATCGAATACGATCGTGTCGCGAGACGAGCAATAGTATCTATAAATTCCTTGGTCTGCTTTTCAAAGTCCTTGTCTGAATAAACTTCATGAACCAGTCCCATACTGAGAGCTTCCTCCGCCGGCAATTTATCCCCAAGCAGAATGAGTCGAGTAGCTTGTGATAGCCCAATTAGCCGTGGAAGCATATGGGTTATGCCTGTAGCAACGTGAGAGGCCTCTTTCACTCTACCGTCTGACAGGACGGCACTTTTTGACGCTAGCCTGTGGTCGGATGCACACGCAAGATCAAGTCCGATTCCCGAAGTGTGACCCGTCAGGAGAGCGATAGTTGGTTTCGAACAAGAACGCACTGCGCTAATCATTGCTTGTTGTGGAAGCGGCGGAGCGCCGTGTCCACCTCCCGGGGCTCTTCCAGCGAACTCTGTGGGCCACTCACCGAGGTCTTGCCGACTTTCTCCCTCACAAAAGTGTGTACCCTTTCCTCTGAATACCACGGCGCGTATATCAGGATCATTCTGAGACTCGATGACGGTGTCTCTTATTAGCATCATCATGCTGTACGTCAATCGGTTCTCTTCAGCTGGACGATTCAACACTATCTCTAGTTTGCGGTCGGTTTTTCTGACGTCGAGCTCTGGCATTCGAATTCCTTCCTGGTTCAATCCAAGTGAACCAGTTATTACTTCCTAGGATCTATGACAACTTCAACTGAATGAATCACATCAGTGAATGCGAATGGAGCTGAATAGTCATCAGTGACAGGAGACAGAATATCTTTCCCGATATCGGCACCATTTTTTTGAGCATTGCGATTGATCGGGACTGTTAAGCTCTCGAGTGGTTCTCCATCGACCATGATAGTTGCCGTACCTCCACGGCCCCGCTCTGCGTATTCAAATCTGACTGAAACTTGCATCGGTCCTGGCTCTAGCTTGAAAGGAGAAGACACCGACATACCTTTTCCTAAAGCGCTATGAGCGAAACATATTTGCTTATCCTTGATGTAGAGCGAAAAACCATCAATCACTGACCCCTGTGAATAAATAACGCCTTCCGAATCATCTCCTGATATTTGGATACTGGCGTCAACTTGCCAATTCCCTCGCCCTATCTGCGGAGCTAGCGAACTCGGAATATGCGAAATCGGCGGCGTGAACCGATATCGAAGACTTTCGTGATATGCGCCTGGGTGGGGGCTACTGCCTCCTGACTGAATGGTGCGATCTGCCAGAGGCAGGACATTATTTTTACCGGCCTCGATCCACCAGAGGTCTATGAGTTCTCTCAAACGTTCAGGTTCAGATTCGGCCAGATTATTCATTTCTGAAAAATCTTCAGCTAGGTTGTATAACTCCCAGACATCGTCGTCATAGGAGGCACCTGGTGCGTGACGTGTCACGGCTTTCCAGCCATCATGCCATATGCCTCGATGTCCAATCATTTCAAAATACTGCACACCCTTTTGGGATGGCTGGTCGGGATTTTCGTAGGTATATCTGAAACTCGTTCCAGTGATAGGAAGTTGCGCGTGCCCGTTGTAACTATCCATCGGAGTTATATCAAGCATATCTAGAATTGTTGGCGTGATATCAGACACATGGTGGAATTGATTTCGGACAGATCCACCAGTTTTGATAGACTCCGGATGGTGCACAATCATCGGTACTCTCACACCTCCTCCGTGAGTGTCCTGCTTGTACCACCGGAGTGGTGTGTTGCCTACTTGTGACCAGCCCCATGGGATATCTGTGAAACTTTTTGGCCCTCCGATATCGTCCATAACTTCAGCCATTTCATCCATATTTTCTTCATTAAGTTTTCGACCTCGAGCCTCGATCGCGGCACGACCGTCATTCAATGCACTCAATCCACCTCCTGACCCGAGATACATTACGCCTGTCGGTCCGCCTCCCTGGCTGGTCCCGTTGTCTGCTGTCAGGACGATTATGGTGTTATCAAACTGATCGATTGATTTCAAATGGTCGACAATACGTCCAATTTGTCTATCTGTATGCTCAAGGAATCCAGCCCATGTTTCCTGTAGGCGGCACATGAAAGCTTTTTCTTTATCTTCTAGTTCATCCCATGGTTTGACCCCAGGATTCCGAGGCGGGAGGACTGTGTCACTGGGTATGACGCCTAATTCTTTTTGTCGGCGGAAGTATTCTTCACGAATCCCATCCCAGCCTGCATCAAACTTTCCACGATACTTATCTATATAGTCCTTGGGGGCATGATGAGGTTCGTGCATGGCACCTGTAGCAAAGTACATGAAAAACGGAGTGTCAGGATAGATCGATTTTTGGTCATTAATGTATTCAATTGCGTGATCGACGAGGTCATCAGTCACGTGGTACCCCTCGTCCGGTGTTTTCGGAGGGAATACGGGGTGATTGTCATGAGTCAGTTCAGGATAGTACTGGTCAGTGGCTCCAGGAAGAAAACCATAGAACCTATCGAAACCACGTTGCAAAGGCCATCCGTGCCTCGGGCCTGCCGCTGAATTATGCTCAGCCGGATTTAAATGCCATTTACCCAGAGCGTAGGTGGAATATCCTTCCTCTCTCAAAATCTCAGCGAGAGTGCCTGCGTTGCGGGAAACTAGAGCGCGTCGGCTTGGGAAGCCAATGTCGTGCATATTTGCAAGACTCCCCATGCCAACCGCATGATGATTTCTTCCTGTCAACAATGAAGCCCGAGTGGGGGAACAGAGCGGTGTGACGTGGAAATTCGAATATCGAAGACCACCGGCAGCAAGTTCGTCAAAATAAGGGGTATCTATCACCGATCCGTAGCAACCGAAGTTTCCAAAGCCGGTGTCATCAAGAAGTACGACCAAGACGTTTGGACTGGTTCCATCATGGGAAGAAGGTGCCTCTGGCCAGTCAGGAGTAGAGTTCGAGAAAGTAGTTCCTATTTTCCCTTTGAAGTCAGTGGTGCTCATAGTCTTTATTCCCTTACATACATCAGATAGGTACGAAGGGAAGCATAACCTGTTCGGGTTTACGTCGTTAAATCTGACTAATCCACCGCGGCGATTGCTTCAATTTCTACCTTCACGTCAGGCCGAAAAAGTCCAGCCACGTATATCCATGACATTGCTGGCTGTCCGTTGGGGAAATATTTATCATTCGCCTCGCCAATTTTTCGGGACCCCTCCGGATTTTCAGTCAAAAATACTGTAATTCGAGCAACGTCAGAGGACGTGCCTCCTTCTGATTCCACGATGGCGACGATATTCGCTAAAGCCTGTTCATATTGTTGTTCAAGCCCGTCAACGATTGTTCCATCCATCGTATTCCCGATTTGCCCCGCTAAAACCAAAAGGCGTCTATTAGATGGCACAATGGCGAGTTGTCTATATCCGCCAGCTGACGGTGGGGCACTCGGAGGATTTATAAATTCAATGCTCATTCGGACTATACCCTTTCGATGGAGTAGTTTTCACTAGAACTACTGATGCTCGGGTTGATGACCCGACTCACGAGTCTCGCAGACCGGATCACATAGGTGACCAATCCGCCAACAATAAAAATGAAACCAGCCGATGCTAGACCGCCTGCCAATTTCGAGCCCCTTCTCGGGCGTGCTTTGCGCCGAGCCCACGACGAGTCGAAATATCTGGCAGGAAGTCTAACCTCAGTCAGTTTCACTGCAATAATTCCCGAGTGCTCTACTCGGCACTCTTGAGATTAGCTAGTCCGCTTAGAGTCAGCATACTGAACATTGCGATTGGAATAATAATCATTGGACCGCCAAAGTCGTAGTCTTCCGCGTTGGCATATGTGAGCCAGACCACCATTAATCCGAGCATACTTACTCCCACGAGAGCGGTCATTTTAGCTCGGGCGGCACCCGACGTGAAAAGGGCAATTCCAGCAGTAAGTATGGAGAATAGGGCCAACGATATTCCCAGCAAGGTCTCGTACATTGCGTCATGTTCGCCAGTATTTCCCTCACCCCAGCCCATCTCAGCAACGGACTGGCCATCAAGCAAAGCTGGTCCTGAGCCCATGACCAGATTTAGGATCGCAAAGATCCACAACCAAATGACTGGATTTAGTACTTTCGCCATAAATTACACTCCTAAGCATTCACGTTATTAATTTGTTTACCCTAGAGGATCGTGATGAAAAAATCTATACCTGACAACGGAAGTCGTGAATAGTTTGAGCAAAGAGTATTATTGATTCATGACCGAGCAAAGTGATCGTACGCCGATAGCTGACAACTACTTCAAACAGGTAATAGAGGCGAATCAGCAAATGGAGCAGCAACTATATTTTATAGAGCAGGACGGCCAGCAGACGTTCGCCTATTTTTCTTCCTATCCGGCCACTTTTGGCTCATTTGAAAATATTATCGGGCCTATGTAAACCGTAGCGTTCGCGGAGAGTAGTTCCTTGATATGCAGTTCTGAATATCCCTCTTTTTTGTAGCAGCGGAACTACCTCGTCGATGAATACATCCAGCATTTTAGGGAGTACCGGGGGCATTAAGTTGATCCCATCGGCTACACCATCTGTGAACCAATCTTCAATTAAGTCAGCTATATCTTCCGGAGTTCCGGCCACAACATAATGGCCGCGAGCTCCGGCTAGTTTCGCGAGTAATTGTCTGAGGGTTGGTTTTTCCGTCCGAACCACGCCAGTTATCACTTCGGTTCTGCTTCTCGCAGCCTCTACTGTCGACGGGTCTGGGAAATCATCAGGGGACAACGGAGTGTCGAGTGGGAGGTGCGAAAAATCAGCGCCACCAAAGCGGGCTGAGAGTCTCGCTAATCCTTCATCGGGATCTGTCAGCTCATTAAGGTTCTGACTGTATCGTTTTGCTTCATCTTCAGTCGAGGCGATGATCGGACTCAATCCTGGCAAAATAAGACACTGACTCTCGTCTCGCCCGTGAGCTCGAACCAAGGACTTCAAATCATGATAAAAAGTCTTCGCAGTAGATTTCTCCATGTGGGCAGTGAATACTGCCTCAGCATGTTCAGCCGCAAATTGTCTGCCAGTGTCTGACGATCCGGCCTGTACTAAGACCGGCCAACCTTGTGGCGGACGAGGAACATTCAGTGGCCCCTCGACCCGATAATAGTCACCACTATGGTCTATCGGCCGAACTCGGTTTTTGTGAATATATGTGCCGGCTGCTCGATCGTCCGCGACAGCATCATCTGACCAGCTATCCCATAGACTCTTTGCTACTTTCATGAACTCGTCGGCACGAGCATATCTATCTGTATGCGTTGGCTGCTCATCGTATCCATAATTTTTAGCAGCAGGAGCGGACCACGACGTGACTATGTTCCAGCCGATTCGACCGTTGCTAATGTGGTCAAGCGAGGCGAATTGGCGGACGAGGTTGAAAGGCTCTGTATATGTGGTTGACGCCGTGGCGATGAGTCCAATTTGACTAGTGGAGACTGCCAAAGCAGCCAAAGCAGTTAGGGGCTCAAGGCTGAGTGCAGCACCACCACCCCTGAACGACAACTGATCGGCAAGGAATATCGAGTCAAACAGACCTTCTTCGGCCCGCTGGGACAATCCCTGAAGATACTGCACATCGGTCAAGTCCAGCTCAGATGCGTCAGGATGCCTCCAAGAGGCTTCGTGGTGGCCGCGACTGTTGATGAACAGATTTAGATGTAGTTCTCGCTTCATACTCTTTGGCACCTTACGACTAACTCGAGGGACTGGATCAAACCACTCAGGAAAGTGGTTCAATCATACAAGAAGAAGAGGCTGGTCACTAAGATTGATGGGCGTAAGATGAGATCAATCTGAGGTTTTTGTGAGATTGAGCGGGGCCGTAAGTTATGAATATTTTTGTTTCAACCGATTTGCCAGACAGCCCCGAAAATGTCTGGGCATACTTGCGGGATATCACCAGTCATACGGACTGGATGCATGATGCTCTCAGTATTGATATTACATCTACAAACAAAGAAGGAATCGGAACAACTTTTGACTGTCTCACGGGAGTTGGCCCGCTTCGTACGCTCGACAAGATGGAGATCACAGGGTGGGCTCCCAACCGAATGATGGGCGTAAGACATGAAGGCCTGGTTACCGGGGAAGGTGTGTTCACACTGTCGCCCATTGCGACGGGAACGAGGTTCGCCTGGGTTGAGGAACTGAAACTCCCTGCTGTCTTTGGTGGACCAATTGGTGAGATATTTGCAAAACCGATTTTGGCTATGATTTGGCGCAGAAACCTATCAGGGCTTCGCGCCCAAGTAGCTAAGAGACAGCAGGACTGACTGGTTTCCGCTATTCATTCGGTTTCTGAAACATATCTTCTTCAAGATCGATGTTTTTCGCCGCATAATCCGGCAACTCTCCGAGGTTAGACCTCGACGATTCCGATGCCGGAGCAACATTTTTTGTTACTCCAGGTTCTGTTTTTTTTCCTAATCGTCTACTGCTCATCGACAAATCATATCTCGTGAGGTCCAGCCTGGACTACTAATTGACCGTGAGACTCTTCACCATACCAAGCTGATAGTGCCCCGCGATGTTACAAAACAGGACATACTCTCCAGAATCGAGGCTCACCGTTCCAGTTTCCGTGGCGTCCTGTTCTAAATCACCAGAAGAATAAAGAATCTCACCAGCGGCTTCGATATCGACCATCGCAGTTGCTTCGTCGATTGGCAAGGCATCGAGCGCAAGACTCGTCTTGAGGATTCTGAAATTATGGACTAAGACGGCATAATTTTTGATATCCAGAGTCATCTCACAATTCCCTTGGAAACTCTCGGGTGCAGTAATAGCGTAGGGTCCGTCATTTGCCAATTCGACTTTTAGTTCAGCATCGCAAGCCGGCTGTGCGGCAGACACCGCGGTAGTCTCGCTTGAACTAGTTGAAGAGCTTGATTCTGCAGGTTCTGTTGATTCTGAGCCACAGGCCATCAAGGCTACCAACAGTAAAGAGACTATAAGAACGCGTGCTTTGAGAAGCATTTCCACCTCCATGAATAATTTTTCCGTGGTCTGGCTTCTCCATGATCGACTCTACGCGAAAACACTCAAGGCGCAAGTGTTGTTTGCCGCATGATTATTGGCCTGCAGGTATCCTGTTTCTGCACTGAAAGGGAAATTAATGGACTGGGATCAAATAGCAATAGTTGCTCAAATTGCTAGTGGGTTTGCAACTCTCGCAGTTGCGATATTTTTGGCGAGTCAGTTGAGGCTCCAGCACCAGGATGCGCAGCGGGAATTAACGTTTGCCTCTGAGAACCGACAGGAGAATTTGCTGCTAGCCACTGTTGCAGATGCTTCGCTGGCAGAAGCGATGGTGAGAGGCAATGAGGATTTCATTGGTCTCTCACCATCGGATAAGTTCCGTGTGGACGTGATCTACCAGCAAATGTTTTTAATGTCAGGATCCCTCTGGCGTCTTGGACGGGATGGCGCCAGTACAGATCGGGTGAAATTACAATTTGGATTGCTTTTTGATCGACGAGGAATGCGTCAGTACTACGAGCTACGAGGCCGGACTTTTCTCTATGATGATGCTTTGCGCGCGATAGGTGATTCAGTGTTTCAAACGATTGCCGGCAGAGAAGTGGATCTCTCACTATCCGAGATATAAGTCGAGCGAATCACGATCTGATGCCGAAAATAACTATCGGTTAAGGAATCTGCTATTCCTATGAATAGCCAAATGAAAGTAAGTTTTCAACTGGATTATAGAGTTCCTCTAGGTAGTCAATATCTTCTTGGTCGAGGTTGATACTCATTGAGTCGACTAGTTCATCGAGCTGTTTTAACTTTGACACCCCGACAATTGGAGCGGTGATCTCTGACTTATTTGCTAACCATGCGAGTGCAATCTGGGCTGAAGTCTTTTCGTACTTGCTCGCTATTTCCCCCACTCGCTCAGCAATAGGAAACACATGATCGCCGTGATACAGACCCTCAGTACGGGCTCTGTCCTGTCCCTGAGATCGGTTGGTGCTTCCCGATTCGAATCCGCCTTTGTAAGCCCCCGCGAGGATACCTCGAGCCAGTGGTGACCAAGGAGTGAGCGCAACGCCTGATTTTTCGCAATACGGGTTCATTTCCCGCTCTTCTTCTCGATAAACCAGATTGTAATGATTCTGCATAGAAATAAATCG
>DEAP01000121.1:15679-16539 GCA_002348225.1 Dehalococcoidia bacterium UBA2979 | reverse complement strand
AACCAGATTGTAATGATTCTGCATGGAGACAAACTTTTGCCATCCGTGTAGTTCAGCAGTGAGTTGGAGTTCAGCAAATTGCCATGCAAACATGGAAGATGCACCAAGATACAGGACTTTTCCAGCCTTCACCACGTCATTCAGCGCTTCCATAGTCTCCTCGATGGGCACTTCGGCATGCTGGCCCCGTATTCCATGTGGGTGGCGATGAATCACTAAATGATCTATATAGTCATGTCCAAGTCTTTTTAAACAGGCATCCACACCTTCCATAACATGCTTACGGGAAAGTCCGCCTTGATTTGCTCCCCTTCCCATTGGTTGGGCTATTTTTGTAGCGAGTACATATTCATCTCGGGGAACAAGTTCGTTGAGTAAGGCTCCAACTACTTCTTCGGAAGCGCCGAGCCCATATACGTCCGCACAGTCGAAATAGTATAGACCGTGATCGAGTGCAGCCTTGAAGATAGGTCGGGCTTCATCGAGGGTTAATGTCCAATCACCCTGATGTCCTCGTCCGGGAATTCCAAAATTCATTGTTCCGAGACATAGTTGCGAGACACTTAGTCCGCTTGTCCCTAACTGTACGCTCTCAAGCATTTGGTTGTTCTCCTCGATTAACGCGTTGGTGCTTCATGCCCATGGTAGGGGTACATCCGCTTCAAGGGATCATCGTGCATAGCTTTGTCGATCAATGGACCAAAATGTAAACCCAATGACTAACAACGCGGCTGTGGCACAGGCGAAAATTCTCATAGCGGTGAGGAATCCGAACTCGTCCATAATCCAGGCTCCGCCGAATATAGATGTGGCAATAACAATCGACATAGTAGCGTTGGCGACTGAGAGTGTTGTGGCTC
>DEAP01000121.1:0-15350 GCA_002348225.1 Dehalococcoidia bacterium UBA2979 | reverse complement strand
TTTGGCTACGTCCGTTCTGTCGGCCAAGAATTGATGGACATGCGGTTCTGTAACCGGTAGGAATAGGGCAGGCAAAACACATAGAGGAAATAACCAAAGCGAGGAGCCGGTTGACAAGATAAATGCAGCTGCTGAGGCGATCCCTGCCAGTCCTAACCACTGCCAGATAGAGAAAAGTTTTGTGGCACGACCAGCGAATATTGAGGTCCCCGCCATTAATAGGAAAATTAGCGCCATCCACCATCCGAATTCGTAGGTGCTGAGGCCATAATTTGCGAGTGTTTTTGGAAGCGTCAGTAGCAGTATCGCCAAGGACATTTCCGGAATAGATTTGAGGCATACGATTCCTGCGACCGCTGGTGTGGTTATGATTCCAATAGCTGATTTAAAACCCTTGGAGTAGGATTCGTCAGTGGCGTCATCCTTTAATTTTTCTGGTTCTTTCAGAGACAGTGATACGGCGATTAGCAGCACTCCAAAAATTGATGTGAGGATGAAGGGCACCGCGAGTGATGTCCAAATCAGCAATAGGGGTCCAAGGGCGGTTGTGGTTGCAATAACTACTAGTGCACCGGCATTCAGCCAACCTTCGTACTGCGCATATCGGTGTTCTTCGCCTCTGTTTTTCAGCTTTTCGAACAAGAATGCTGAATCAGTACCAGATATGAAAGTGTCCCCTAAACCCCAAATCAGATACGCAAACAAAAGAAGAAACGGACTCGCTGAGAAACCAAAAACGAGGAAACCCAATGTTCCAAGGATTGATCCAGTAACTAATGATTTCTTTCGTCCCCAGCGGTCAGTAATTAACCCAGTTGGTACTTCGAGTGAGATTACGAATATCCACCAAGCCGCCTCGAATGCAAGTACCGTTCCCAAGCTCAATCCGCGCTGTTCTATTAGATAAACAGACCATATCGCTTCACCAAGAGATGCCCATCGAAATATCCACCATAGTGAGAGAAGCCGTAACCCTGCTAGTTTTGGGAAAATAGGTTTACGCCCTGGTGATGTTGAAGGGATTTCGACTGATGAGTCTCCAATCCCCGTCTTTATTGCCAACGGTGAAAATCGCGTTGAATGTTTGCATTAGCGACCCATCAGGAAATAAGCGACTTGCTTTAATTAGATATGCGACTTTCAACGAGTCCTGAATAATTATTTCGAAAGAGTCCAAGGTACAAGTGCTGCCGGCCCAATCCGGCAGATATTCCTCCCAAATATCAGACATGTACTCCGGTATATTTGATTCATCAAATCGTCGATCCTCGAAGTCAGAGACAATAATCTGATGTACAGGAGGATGAATAGTATCTCTATATTTTTTCTTCTTGCTCGTCCCGATAGCCTCAACTGATTCCCGTAGTGCTTGTTCTGGTGTAATAGCCATATCGTCTCATTAAGGTCTTTGCTGCCTGCGCTTCTAAGTCAATTATAGATCGTGGGAGTAAGTGAGTCATATTTTGAATAGAGTAAATTGAGCGCATACAGATAAAGAGCACTGCTTGGTGAGAGATCGCCATCATTTGATGGCGATCTCTCACCAATGATAAATATGGGTTATTTCCACTCCCATAGATCCCAAGTAGCGTTCCCCTGTGGATCGACTACCCAGTCATACACCACGGCAATTCCATCTATAGAAGCCAGAGAGGGAGCAGACGCTTCAAAGTAGACAACGCCCTTAAATACGGCACTACCATCTTCCATGAATTGTCCCACCCCGGTCGCGCGAAAGGTCGCAACTCCATCTGCTGTCATCACTACGCCTGCATTAGGACATTCACCGTAAAGTTTGCCATTTGGTTTCATCTCTGCCGAATATGTAGCAAAGCTTTGTACTTCGACGCCAGCGAGTGTGCCGCTGAGCCCGGCTGCGGTCGTTTCAAACGTAGGATTCCCGTTTGTAGCCGGAAGGGCCTTTACTGCTGTTGGACCAGATATATTACCTATTTTTTCACCTAACATTGCGTCTCCTTTGCATATTGTGCTTTTTCCAAACCCACGTGATTTTCGTTCAAGTTTGGGTTTTCCGATATAGTCTTGTAAACCTGACAAAATTTGTCAAGTTTGAACATCGGGGTGTTGGTGGTGTAGACCATAGATTCCGCGCGTGACAGGGATGATGAAGGAGGTAGACATGATTTTTCATGTAATTGCACAACATGACCACAGTACCTGTAACAGGGTGAAGGAAGGGCCAGGTTTTGCAAAGTCTGGGATGGCCTGGGTTGAGGGAAATGACAAGGTGAACATTCTCGGAGTATGGGGATATCCGGTGTCGCATCGTGTTTTCTCCGTGGTTGAGGCTGATACATTCGAGGATGTGGAATCACTGTTTGATTTTCATCTCGGTATGGGCCCTGTGGAAGTACTTCCAGTGAAGGACTTAGTTCAACTTCGGAAAGATCAAGGCTTTTGGGGAGCAAATTAGATTTCCATAAGAGCTAGAATGAGTTATGCGAAATCTAGTTATCGGTGTAGTTGTAGGAATGGTCGTCAACTTTAGCATCGTTACTTTCGCAGGCGGAGGTACGGTCCCAAGCACCATTATTGGCCTTGTTGCTGGTATTGCTACAGTTATTTTCCTCGACTCTTTGGAAACAAAGGAAAACTAGATAGCCGTCGTTCCTAATTATTCAGTGTTCTCGATTTGTTACGAATCACTTCAAAAACAGCTACCCTCATCTGGCGATGAAGGGATACAGTCATGGACTGGGAGCAGGTTGCGATTACAGCGCAAATCATAACCGGTATCGCTACCCTTGGAGTCGCGGTGTTTCTTGCAAGTCAGTTGCGTTTACAGCATAGAGATTCTCAAAAAGATATAACTATGCGAATTCAAAGCAGACTCGATACGTATCGTAGTGCTATGGGAAAAGATCGTGAACTAAGCGATCTTTTTATACGGGGTCAAGTGGATTATCAGTCTTTGGATCAAAAAGAGAAACAACAATTTTTTTGGCTCGCTACAGGGATGATGACCTCTTGGATGAACATGGGAGAGTACGAGGATTCCATAGGATATGACATGGACGAGCTCTACTATGGATTATTTTCGCAGAAGGGGACCCGCGAATTCTTTTCCGAGGCACGGAACGCATTTCCACAAGATTTTCAGAATAAAATCGATGCGTTGATCGATCGTATTTCCAGCGAAGGTGAAAAGGGAGTGCTGCCCGACTTATTCGACGGAGTAGAAGTTACTGAGGAGGAAAAATGAGAGCTGCAGTGTATAAAAGTAAACAGAATTTAGTGGTGGAAGAAATTCCTACTCCCGAGCCGCAATCAGATGAAGTGCAGATCAAGATTTCGCACAGTGCGATATGTGGCACAGATGTGCACGTATATCTGTATGACATAGCTCCGCCCGACACGGTGTTGGGACATGAATTCGCCGGAGAAATTTCCAAAGTTGGTTCGGACGTAACCCGGTTTAAGGTAGGTGACCGAGTGATTGGTCTTGGTGGGACGCCACCTCCAGGTAAGGAATCCCCTCTAAGAAGGCAAGATCAGTACAACTATCGTCTTGAGGGCATTACCAATACTCGAACTCGGGGATATGCGGAATACACGGTTGCTAAGGAATGGGAACCACTCAGACTGCCTGATCAGGTATCAAATTTGGAGGGTGCTTTGGCGGAGCCATGTGCCATAGTGACGAGGGCGGTCAGACTATCGAATCAGAAACTAGGAGATACCGTTGCAGTATTGGGGGCGGGTCCGATAGGACTTTTATGCTTGCAGGCTGCGAAAGCGGCTGGCGCGACCAAAGTTATTGTCTCCGAACCGTCCGAGGCTAGACGATCTGTGGCTTTGGAGCTGGGTGCTGACGCAGTAGTAGATCCAACTTCCCAAGACCCGGTAAAAGCCATCATTGAACTAACAGATGGTGCAGGCCCTCATGTGGTGTATGAATGTGCCGCAGCGAAACCTACTCTTCATGATGCTCTGGATATGGTGAGAAGGAAAGGCAATGTAATGTTGGTGGCTCTTGCGTGGGAGGATGTCCCACTATTGCCGGTAGATTGGGCAGGTAAGGAAATCCAGCTGAACACTACTTTCGCCAGTGAACCATATGATTTCAAAGTCGCGGTAGACCTGATTGCCTCTAAAAAATTTGTATTGGAACCTTTATTGTCTGATACCGATACGATCGAACTCAAGGACATACAGGAAGCCTTTGAGTCATTGATCAAGCCCTCAAATCAGATACAAATGGTAATCAAGTTTTAGTTTTTTATAATATCTATGAAAATATTCCGGATACTTGCAGCGATTACTTTTGGTATAGGTGGCTTACTTGTCTCGTTCTCACTCATTATTCGTGCAGCAGGTTGGTTTTTTAGTTGGTGACGGAATAGAGAAAGTGGTAGCACAGATTAACAAGGGGAAGACACATGCAAGGAAACACAGCTTCTGGGGATAGTAATAGTAATTCTGTGAGTGAATTATTTAGTGAATCTAATTTGTTTCAGTCTTATTTAGACGTCGAAGCGGCGCTCGCTCGAGCGCAGGCAATTCAAGGGATAATTCCGACTGAGGCTGCTGATGTGATAACGGAAAAAGCAAAGCTTGAATTGCTGAATTTACAAAATATTTACGACGGATTAGATAAAACAGGACACCCCTTAGTCCCACTGATTTGGGAACTAGACAGAGTCTGCGGTGAAGAAGCAGGTGGATATATACACTGGGGTGCCACAACTCAAAACATCACGCAGACAGGCAAGATACTGCTGGTTAAAGAGTGTCATGAGAGGTTCTTGAAGGATCTCGGGACTCTGCTCCATGTGCTCGGTAGATTGGCAGAAGAGACGAAGGACTATGCCCTACCTGGAAGGACTCACGGGCAGCATGCTGTTCCGGCAACCTTCGGCTACAAAGTAGCTGTGTGGATTGACGAATTAATACGACATGTAGAGCGCCTGCAAGGGAGCGAGGAACGAGTCTTTGTGGCGATGCTTGGTGGAGGAGCAGGGACGATGGCTTCGGTCGGTCTCGAGGGTCTTGAGACTCAAAGACTAATTGGCGAGGAGTTAGGATTAGGATCGATGTCTATGCCGTCTAGGGTGATCGGCGATCATCTGACGGAGTACATCACTATTCTTGCCATGCTTGCTGCTACCGCAAGCAAAATGTCTCGTGAAATCTATACCATGATGAAACAGGAGTTCGGTGAAGTTGAAGAACCTGTGCCTCTGGGCGCGGTTGGGTCATCAACCATGCCTCAGAAGCGCAATCCACGTCTGTGCCAGGACGTTGTTGCTTGGGCGTCAGAAATCCGCACATTCGTACCAATGTCGCTGGAAGCGATGCAAACTGAGCACGAGGCTGATAAAACCACCAGTATGATGATCAACTCAGCTATCGATAGAACATGCATACTAATGGGACAAATTACCGCTGCACTGATTGAGATATTTTCGGATCTCAAAGTTTTTCCTGATCGGATGAGGCAGAATCTTGAACTCAGTGGTGGATTAATACTCTCTGAGAAAATCATGCTCGAACTGGGCCGAGAAATGGGCCGGCAAAAGGCTCACGACGTTGTTTATGAAGCGGCGCAAAGATCTGTTAACGAGGGGAGGCCATTTACAGAGACACTACAAGAAGAGCCCGACATAAAAGAACGATTAACCACAAACGCAATTTCGGAGCTGCTCGACCCAGAGCAATATACGGGTCTCTGTTCATATTTTGCTGAGGAGTTCTCGAGGAAGGCAGAGCAAAAAAGTATCGAATTGGTTGGTGACAACTGGTCGTAATACCCACGACATTATTGAATGTCCTGAGTATACGATTCAGTCCCCCGGCCGTATCAGGGTCAGATGATCTGCAATCACAAAAAGCTTCTGGCGGCTACTTATTGGCCCCATAATCCGAGATCTTTTCGGCTCTGAATTAAATCCCTAACTGGTAAAACCTCAACTGGTCCCTTAGCGAGATGAAAATCGAATAGTGATTCGACAGCCTCAAATGTGTCTGCTTCAACTATTGCAAAAATACGATGTTGGACGGGATAGCCCCAGACACCCAGGACGTTCGCGTCGTCACTGCCTTCTACCCAAGCCGTAGCATTTGGCGCAACATCTTCCCAAGTTTTAGTTACTACACCATTTTCGACACGGCCACAGGTGCTGTGGTCATGTTCAGCTATCACATGGAAAATCATATTGTTGCCTCTCTCATTTCTTCATAAGCCTGAATTGTCTCGTCATATATAACATAAGTAGTCAAGTAGTCTTTTATGAAAGTGAGGACAGATTATGGAATGGGAACAGTTAGCGATCATCGCTCAGATTGTCACAGGGATTGCAACGTTGGCCGTAGCAATGTTCTTGGCGAGTCAGCTCTGGCAACAGCACAGGGATTCCGTGATGAGTTTGCGACTGACGATTGGTACTCAAGTAGATGATATGAATCGGAGTATGTATACAAATCGGGACTTCGCCAATATTTTTTTGTTAGGTTGTGAAGATTCGGGCGAACTCGACAAAATTGATCAGCATCGATTCAACATATATATGCTGCAATATTTCGCTCAATTCAAGGATCACTGGGAAAATGGCAATGATTATACAAATATCCAACGGAGAGTGAAAAATATTTTCGGAGTTGGTCCCGGTGTAGAGAGATTCTGGTCCGAGATCGGTGCCAATCTCCATGAGGGTTCATTTGTTCAGTTTATTGACACTGCCAAATCACCCTAGTAAGTAACCGACTAATCCAGAGATTACATAGACCACATGTTGGTTTAGTCAAGTATTCTTGGTCTGACAGTAAGGGCAAGGACGATATGTATGAAACAGTTTGAGGACTTACGTATCGTTGAAATTGCTGGTTCTGCGGCTGGCGCGTATACGGCCAAAATGTTTGCGGATCATGGGGCGACAGTGATCAAGGTAGAGCCACTTGATGGTGATCCGTTGCGTACCGAGGGCGAACCATGGACACTACCCAACGGTGACGTTGTAGGTACCACCTGGGCTTATCTCAACACTTCAAAACAATCGATATTCGTTGATCAGAATGACCATGCGGGGTTGGTGTCACTGTTGGTCGAGGCCGATGCAGTGATTGAAAGCTCTTCCCCAGAACCACTGATCTCTCGTGTTGATATTGCGAATAATATGCGACTGGTTAGTGCTCGTATTTCTCCTTTCGGGAGTTCTGGTCCCTATTCTAATTACCGTTCGAATTTATTTACTGATGAGGCGATTGGTGGACAACTCTACCCGAACGGAGAACCCTCACGTGAGCCTATTCGACGGCCTGGCCTGCACATGGCTTACCAAGCTGGTACCCACGGTTTTATAGGGACGATGGCGGCACTACGTGTGCAAGATCTCACCGGGCGGGGGCAGATCGTTGAGATTTCACATTTCGAAGGATCGGCGACGCTCCATCAACATACAACGACGATGTGGACACACGGCGCCCACATCCTTAAGCGCGAAGGCAATCGCCAACCAGGGTCATGGCATCCTGTAGGGGTATATCCATGTAGTGATGGGTATGTACAGCTCAGCCTTGCCTCTGGTGTGAAGCTTATGGATTTTCTCACCCTCGCAGGTCTGACCGAAATATCAGAAGATCCACGCTTCAAGGATGACTACGCGCGAGGGGCCCACAAGGACGAGTTTGATGAAGCATTTATTCCATGGCTGATGGAACATACAGCCGAGGAAATCATCGCTATCGGTCGTAGTGTTTTTGCGCCGGTTGGACCGGTCCCGACAATGCTCCAGCTCCTGGATGACCCTCAGCTCTCATTTCGCGAATATTGGCGTGAAATCAATGGTAGTCCCCCACTGCAGATCCCGCGTGGCCCCTTCTGGATCAGTGACCGTGATCCTGACCCACGGCCACCATCGACATCTGATGAAAGTATCAGTTGGTCTGACTTCAGCGACGTGCACGCTGGAAAACACGAGGCACTGCCGGCCGATGGCCCTTTAGAAGGGATACGCATTCTGGACCTTACCCGTGTTTGGGCAGGGCCGTGGGCTGGCCGGATGCTTGGTGACCTCGGTGCTGACGTGATTTCGATTGAAGCTATTTTCAACAGAGGACCTCGTGATGTGCCAGATTCAGCTGCCTTCGTCAGTCATCTCTACCCGGAAAATGAGATTGGCGAGCGACCATGGAACCGCTTCGGTGGCTTCAACAAGCTACACCGCAACCGTCGCTCGGTCACTCTTAACTTTCGCGATGAACGTGGCCGCGGGCTATTTGCAGAATTGGTCGCTGAGGCAGACATAGTGATCGAGAATTTCAGTCCTCGCGTCATGCCTCAACTCGGCTTTGATTTCGAGCAGCTGAAAATACTCAACCCGTCGATTATCTATGCGGCGATGCCTGGCTATGGCAGTACTGGCCCTGATAGTGAGCGAACTGCACTGGGTCCGCTGATCGAGGCTGGTGCTGGACTGTCATCGATGATGGGTTATCTCGACACCGGCCCCTATCGATCAGGCATTGCATGGCCAGATCCCGTTGCTGGAATGAACTCAGTTTCAGCTCTGCTAATCGCACTTAGAGACAGGGAGGCTGACCCAAATCACGCTGGACGTTCGATAGAAATAGCAATGATCGAGGCTATGGGTTCGTTCGTCGGTGAGGAGCTTCTAGGGGCACAGGTCAGGGGGGGAAATCGCGAGCGAATGGGTAATCGCGATCCATTCAACGCGCCTCAAGGGCTGTACCCGTGTGCTGGGGATGACCGCTGGATTGCTATATCAGTAACTTCGAATGAGGAGTGGCGTGCGCTCGCGACGCTTGCAGATTTAGACTCCGAACTTACGGCACTGACCCGCGAGGACCGGCATGCTCGACACGAAGAACTTGATACTCTTATCGCTAACTACACCCGCTCTTTCAGCCCCCACTCTTTGATGGCGCGGTTACAGGCAGCAGGGATAATAGCAGCGGTGGTCTCCGACGCACGTGACCTCGTTGAGGATAGACAGCTCGCCGAGCGGGACTTCTGGGCTGAGCTACCTCATCCAGATGTAGGTCTCCGCCGCTACCCGGGGAATGCCATTCGCTTGGAATTGACTCCGGTGACCTATCGCCGCACTGCACCTACCCTTGGTCAACATAACAGCGAGATACTTGGTGGTGAGCTCGGTATGGATAGTGAGACATTGGAGACACTTCGTCGAGACGGAGTGATTGGAGAAATCCCACCGTCTGACTGATTGGTTACTCCATTACCGAACATCGATGTAGTTTCGTTGTAGATGAAAAAATTATTAATGCTTCTAGTTCCTCTATTTCTTCTGGTTGGTTGCAGCGACTTGAGTTCATCAGCTGCGGAAGAAGATATCGTTGTCGGAATAATCGCTGAGTGCGAAGTATGGAATGGAAATCAAGTTTTGGCTGTCCGGGGTGCGAACGAATGTGCCTCAGTTGTAACGATGTTCAGAAAAGTATCTGAATATACAAAATTTACCATCCGAACCCCTCATGGCAACACTTACGATGTGGACTTAGATACTGATTATCTCGATGCTGGCAAAGTGAGATTAGGTGACAGCTGGCCACCTGCTAACTAGTTGCTTGCCGTGACCGGATACATAGCAAACTTTTGTGCATCAAAATACTTAAGTCGGTGAGGAATTGATTGCAATATTTTGCGTTGGTCGGACTCTGAAATTCTGTCTAGGCGATACCGCAACGCAAACCAAGGTAAGAAACTCTCGGAAATATCTTCTCTTTGAGGATGCTGTTTGGCGTAGGTAGAAATAAATCCTTCATCTGACTGCTGAGCCAGTAACCATCCTGGTGTCTTTCCATGATCCAGTAATGGCTCCGGCCAGTTAAGTGAGGCATGTGCTCCCTCATGTATGAGTACTTCTTCGAGAACATTGTGAGACGCGTATTCTTCACCCTGTTCGATATATATATCGATACTCTCGTTCCCACCACCAAAGGGATATTTGCCATCATGAATCCAAAGAGTTTTAACTCCTTTCCTCAATACTTCCGGCAACTGTCCCACGCGCCATGCATAGTCAAACGCTATCTCGCGTGCAATGTCCAAATCGGCAAACTCTGAATTTACTTGAACTTCAATAGTTAGCTGGTCGGAGTACTGGGCGACGAAGAGGTGCGGAGTATCCCGAATCCAGTCGTTTTGCCTTCTGTCGTACATTTGGCGTGATTCTTTGCCGGAGTACTTGATTTCTAGAAACGTCGACGGATCCTCTGAATTAATCGCATCTGGAAAATTCCAGACCGTTCCGTGATAGGGCGACCCATGAATAAACCTGCTCCAAGTATTTGCTGAGGTCGTGCATCCGACGACTATTAACACGGAACAAAATATAAGAATTAGTGACCGGGTCATACCATCAAGTTTAGGTGGAAGCTACACTCTCGGCATGAGCGAGAATGCAAAAAGGACTCAGCAACAGAAAGATGACTGGGGCTTTAATTATTGGCAAACGGCTACCCAAGCTGAACTAAAGGCGTGGAAAGAAACTGCTGAAAAGGAAAAAAAATTCAAGAACCACCCTGGATCGTCGGAACCGCAGTGAGATACTGTGAGTAATCGCAGGTGACCAGTCGATGGGGAACTTTTTGTAAGGAACTGCTGTTATGTGGAAATTTTCATTGCTGCTGATCCCGGTAGTGGCTTATGGGATCTATAACGCCTTTAGAATATTTTGATTGTTGGGCTAATTAGCCACTGTCTCTTGCATACCTGCACAGCGGAGACAATTAGATTTGTGTTATAATCGAGTGAGTCAATTCGAGGCCGCCTTACGGGGCGGCTTCTTTTTTTGTAAAATTAGATGAGAAACAGTTATCGATCGTCACCCAGATTGCCATAGGAGCCGCGATCCTAGCTGTCGCCGTTAGATTTCATGAAGGAGATCTATCAAGAATTTGAGGCGGCTAATAAAACAATTTAAACTTTTTGTGTACTGGAGAATTCCTGATGAATTTTAGTCAGCCGCACGAACAGTATTTAGTCATGCTAGTTGCGGCTGGTTTTCTACTGGTATTGCTGGCCTGTGGTGGAAACTCAGATTCAGGAAATGGTGTTGCCCGAGTTGGAGACGCTGAACCGGTACCTACGAAGGTTGCCACTGTCCAGCGAGTATCTCAAGCAGTGGTTTCAGGTACTCCCATCACAGCACCCACACAAACAATGATTCCAGAAGCAGTCTCCAATAAAACAGACGAAGATATCACATCTGAATTTGCTGCTTGTCTTCGAGATGAAGGGTTCAATGTGACAGATCCTGAGGTCAATCACGATGGGTCTGTAGATTTGCGAGGCTTCTTTACTGCACTCAACCAAGATCCAAACTTCGACCGGCAGGATCCGAAGACACGGGAGGCCTGTGGGAAGTGCCGTGGATTGCTGGCTGACGCCAGCTTCGGACAATCCCGTTCGACCGAAGATGAAATTGAACTGCAGGACCAAATCCTTAGCTTTGCGGCCTGCCTCAGAGAGCAAAACATACCGGTTGTCGACCCTGATTTTTCAGAAGGCACTCGAAGTGCTCAGCGAACCATGTTTGCCGGCCAGGATATTGATCGAGAAGATCCTGATGTCGCAAGAGCGATCGCTGATTGCCGGGAGGGCAGCTTCACAAGTGGCATGAGGGGAAATGGCGGGAACCGGCGTTAGTGTGTTTGGTCAGTGACCAGCTACACTTTCGGCATGCAAGATCCATTTGACCCATTGCCACCACAGTTAGCTAAAAGGATTACCGAGAGAGTGACTGAGAAGGGTATTAGGTTTTCACCAGTAAGGGCTGTTGTGGTTCTAATTATTTCGCTTGTCATTATGTATGCGGTACTGAATTAATGTTCCGAACAATCATGTTTGTATTTGTCACATTTGTATTAGCAGGAGTGATGTTGTTTGTTGGACTAGTCGGTTTTCTTGAGCTCCTTGAAATACTGCAAATAATCGACGAGAATCCCGCCATCTAGGTTGGAAGCATTTGGATACATTAAGCACAGTCACTCAAGTATTATTTCTTCCAAGCTGAAAGAGTTGGGATGGATTGGGAGCGATCACCCAAAAAAACCAGGTAAAAAAGTGATCCGCACTGGTGAACTCGGCAAAGATCGTCCAGTACGGATCAATTCATGTTAAGCGACCCGTTACTGAGGACCAACCATAGTCACCCTGTAACGAGTCAGGCATATCTTAGAACGAGATAGCCTTATGAGAATCGATGTATTCAATCACGGGGTTTGCTCCGTGGTCCGAACGGCTCTGGCAGGAATGGTTCATCCCGTGCCTTAAGAAATGCGCCAAAGCCACCTTCGGCCTGTGCGCGATCAAGGTGTTCAACATCCGGACCGTCGTTTGCAGCCTCAACGAGTGTTGAGAGCACGCCATTCATATTTAGAGCAGAGCGCAGGCCCATCGCATCGAGTCCGTAGGTGGTAATCGCCTTGTTGAGTCGCACCGATTCAGGCGGTACTTTTGCAAGTCGTAATGCTAGCGCTTGGGCTGTCTCTAATAATTGATCATGCGGCACCACCTCATTGATCGCTCCCATACGCAGTGCTTCTTGCGCATCGAAATGGTCCCCTGTCAGCGCGTATCGATGCGCATTTTTCCATCCACAGAGCAGTGCGAACAGAGCAGTTGTATTTGATGTCATTCGAATCTCCGGTTGACCGAAAGTCGCCTGATCCGAGGCGATGGTGATGTCACTAGCGAGCGAGTACCAGAAGCCTCCTCCAATACACCAGCCGTTAACTGCAGCGATGATGGGTTTTGGATGCTCCATTAGATGCATGATATGCGCAGGTCCGCCCGTGCCGAGCATCGATGAACCCCATTGACGTTTTAGATGAGCGCTAGTTGGAAGACGAGGCCGTTTGCTGTTATCTCCCGAGATGTCATAGCCCGCTGAGAACGCGCGCCCACTACCAGTAATGATGATGGACCGGATTACTTCGTCTTCTGCAGCCATGTCGAGCGCATGATGAAATTCGTGCTCGAGATCCTGAGAAATGGCATTGAGTGCGTCTGGTCGATTCCAGGTAATAGTTAAGACTGGTCCGTTTATCTCATAAAGTATGTTCTCGAATTCGGGCATTGGTACCTCTTCACACCGTGTACGATTCAAATGTTTCATTTTCAGGGGTCATTGTATGGGCTTATCGTTGTCGACGTACGAACCGATCAGCCACTTGCGACGATAATCACTCAAGAGCTTTACTTATACCGTTAACTCTCTAACGAAGGCAGGAGACCCTTCATGATTAATGCGCAATGGATACTTGCTCGGCGACCAGTGGATGGCTCGCCAGTTGATGATGATTTTAGTATGGTGGAAACACGAATCCCTCAACCCGGCCCAAATCAGATGCTGACGCGAACAATCTATCTCTCCCTCGATCCCTATCAGTGGGGTCGTTGGCGTAGTGCGTCTAATCCTATAGGGAGGGTTTGCCACGGCCGAACAGTGTCACAGGTGTTAGAGAGCAACCTAGACGGTTACGACCCCGGGGACTTTATTTTCAACACAAATGGATGGCAGGAATATGGACTAACTGGTGATGGGATATCGGCCTTCAACTACATGTTCCCGCGCAAACTTGACCCCTCCATAGCCCCTATCTCCACTGCTGTAGGTGTGCTTGGAATGCTCGGACTCACAGCCTATTCCGGTTTAGTTTTGCAGTGTCAGCCGCGATCCGGTGAGACCGTGGTAGTGTCTGCAGCCTCAGGCGGCGTGGGACAAGTAGTCGGTCAGATTGCGAAACTCTTGGGCTGTCGCGTCGTGGGTATTGCCGGAATTGAGGAGAAATGTAGCTTTGTCACAGAGACATTGGGATTTGATGCCTGCGTTTCGCATCTGAGCGAGAGTCTGGTTGATGATCTTTCGTCAGCATGTCCAGAAGGAATTGATATCTATTTCGAAAGTGTTGGAGGAAAAGTATTTGAAGCCGTGTTACCTGTGCTCAACCGGAAGGCGCGAATCAGTTTATGTGGACTTATTTCCCAGTATGGAAATGATGACATCGAAACAACATTTGAAGCTTGGATGATGGAAGGAAAGGAGGTGTTTGCCCGCAAGGACATACTGGCTCAGAGGCTTTCAGTAGGAAACTTTGTCAGAGACTACGAGAGCCAGTTCCTTTCCGAAATGAGTCATTGGGTGCAGGCCGGCCAAGTCAAATATAAGGAGGACCTATGGACTGGTTTAGAACAGGCTCCGAGTGCGTTCCGTGCAATGATGTCAGGACGGAACTTTGGCAAGACACTGGTGGGTGTCAGCGACGATCCGTCATTAGTTGAGCCTAGAAAGTAGGTGGAATACGGGATAGGAAAATACCCTGTTGGAATGGTTACACTCTCACAACAAATTACAGTAAGGAGAAGAATATGAGTTATGCGAGGATAAATATGGTCGAATTCAACTCGGCAGAGGACGCTGTGGTGTCCGCAGGCGATTATGCTGAGAACGCTGCTGCTGAATTCCCCGAAGCTGAAATACTGCTAAGTGTGGCAACTGGAAACGAGAGCGCTGTGGTTATCTCGGTTTACCCTGACAAAGATGCTTTTGATCGTTCGGCTGCCGCTAGGGCTGCCAGATTGGGGTCCACTCAAAATAGGATCAAGGGCGTTGAGGTATTAGAGGGCGAGGTCACGCTCTGCCATTGCAATTCCAATTGTTGCTAGCTCGTAGGTCCCTACGGTAGGTGGTTTTAGGAATGGTCGTAGCTGTTGGGTGTTAGTTGGGTTGTCTTTGAAATGCGACGGCGTTTTCGGAGAAACCTGAGTCCCTAGCATCTTTTTCGTTGGTGAAAGTTTCGATGGTTAGAGTGTCATCGAGTGTGCCAGCAGATTTGGCGTCTACCGAGTATTTCCAGTACAAAGTTGTTTTGTTGGTATCAGACGGATGCGAATAATAGGGAGTGACTTTCGCAACTCCAATTGACGTTTGGTTAGGCTCAATAAAAATCTTGTTCTTTCCGGATGGGGGACCACTATATAGACCTTTGCCGACGAGGGGGGCTCTTTTACTTTCCAGTAATATCCCTGACAATCCAGGATTTTTCTCTAGAGTTTTCCAATATGTTTCGAGACTTAGATCTTGTGTTTTAGTGAGGTGTATAACTGACCAGGCAGGGGCATAGCTAAGACCCCCCTCCGAATCGGCTTTAAACCAAGTTCCCCAGATTTCACCATCAGAGTTTAGGTTGGCCCGACTGTCCTCGAGATCTGTGAACGGGTGAGTCCCCTGCGCGACCAGTTCGGTATATATTGTCTGATAGGACGCCCTGAGGGAGTTTTGAATATCATCACTAAAGTAATCCAAAGGATTCACACGGTGATTCCACCAGGACTCTGACGTGGTCAG
>DEAP01000035.1:1376-2568 GCA_002348225.1 Dehalococcoidia bacterium UBA2979 | reverse complement strand
GAATCCCTCCCAGCTCATCTATGGTGTCTAGTAATTGCCGCATACAATCGTCCACGGTTTCCATAGCTGTGATAGCTGCTTTGAAATTCCCAGTGTGCCCGACCATATCTCCATTTGCGAAATTAATCCGCCCATACCGGTAGTTCCCCGAACGAAGAAGTTCGATCGTAGCATCAGTAATTTCTTGTGCTTTCATAGCTGGGGCTTCATCGAAAGGGACGTTATCTGAGGGGATCTCAATGTAGGTTTCTATTTCCTCGTTAATGTATCCACTACGGTTTCCATTCCAGAAATAGGTCACATGACCAAATTTCTGTGTTTCACTTATCGCAAAAGAAGGCACTCCCATCTCTGCAAGGTATTCACCCATTGTCCTGTCAATCAGGGGAGGATCAACCAGATAATTTTTCGGAACAAGCAGGTCACCATCGTATTGCAGCATTCCAGCGTAAAATACCTTCGGATGGTTTCCACGGTCGAATGCTGTAAAATCTTCACTTTCGAATGCTTGGGAGATTTCTATAGCACGGTCGCCACGAAAATTAAAAACGATAACAGCATCGCCATCTTGAATCCTACCCACTGGCTCTCCAGCTTCATTTATGATTATGAACGGTTCTAGATATTGATCCCCTAGATCAGATTCTCCATACATTTTTTCGACCGCAAACTTGGCTGAAGTGAATGGTCGTCCGATGCCGTGGGTGTGGCAGTTGTATCCGCGTTTGACCATCTCCCAGTCAGCCTCGTAGCGGTCCATGGTCATGATCATACGTCCCCCGCCGGAAGCAATCCGAGCATCTACATCGGATGTTGCGTTCATTGATTCAAGAAAAGCTTCGGTCCGGTCAATGTATGCAACTGCCGATCGGGGAGGAGTGTCGCGGCCATCGAGCAGAATATGGACACGGATTCGCTTTACGCCTTCTTCTACTGCTTGTGTAATTAGCTGCTCAAGATGATTGATGTGACTGTGGACATTGCCATCAGAATGCAGTCCGATGAAATGCATTGTCCCTGACTGTCCGTGCGAAACAGCATCTTTCCACACCATTGATTCGTATAGTTTTCCCGTTTCTAATGCTTGGTTCACTAGCTTTGCGCCTTGAGCGAAAATCCTTCCTGCTCCTATCGCGTTATGGCCAACTTCGCTGTTCCCCATATCATTATCAGTAGGTAATCCAACGGCCGT
>DEAP01000035.1:0-1015 GCA_002348225.1 Dehalococcoidia bacterium UBA2979 | reverse complement strand
ATTAGGGCGTCAAGGGTAGGTGTTGATGCTTGGGCAACGGCATTCCCCTCCTCATTACTGGTTATTCCCACCCCGTCGGCGACAACGACAAGGACAGGCCCTGGGCGGCCTGAGAATATCGAGTGTTGATCTAATGAAAGTGCCATAAGGCCATCCTAGAAGAAGTCAGCTACCGAAGACTGATCTTTCCTTCACCCGCGTCGGTTTCACCAATCAATGCAGCTACTACACCTTGCTCTTCTAGTTCAGTACACACATCAGATGATTTGTCTTTGTCGACGCCAAAGACAAGACCTCCAGATGTTTGAGCGTCAGCTAAAAGCAGCAGATCGATCTCACTAAAGGACCCCTCATCAACCTGATCCGCTATCCAAGCAAGGTTTCTTCGTGTTCCACCCGGAACAATTCCATCTTCCACGTATTGTCTCGCTGCAGGCAAAAACGGTATCTGGTCAACATGTAACACTGCATTGACGCCTGATGCTTTAGTCATCTTCCCTAAATGTCCGAGAAGGCCGAAACCGGTAACGTCTGTTGCCCCCGTGGCACCTGCTGATACCGCCACTCGTGACGCTACGTCGTTTAATCGTTCCATCGAGTTGATAGCTGCTTCTAAGCTCTCATCATCTACTGTTCCAGCTTTGATCGCCGTGGTGATTACTCCCACCCCTAAGGGTTTTGTCAAGATCAGGTCCTGTCCGCCCAGTAATCCCGTGTTAGTTAGGACATGGTCTGGGTTGACTTCGCCGGTGACAGCTATCCCATACTTGGGTTCCGGATCAGAAATACTATGGCCGCCGATGATCGCCATTCCTGCCTTCTCGGCGATATCCAGACCTCCCTGAAGAACCTCGGAGAGAAGCTCTGTTGGCAATTCATCATTATTCCACGCCACAAGGTTCAGCCCGAATAAGGGTGTGCCGCCCATTGCGTAGACATCTGAGAGGCTATTGGCAGCGGCAATACGGCCCCAAGTGCGCGCGTCGTTCACCACTGGTGTGATGAAATCAACAGT
>DEAP01000077.1 GCA_002348225.1 Dehalococcoidia bacterium UBA2979 | reverse complement strand
CCAGCAGCCATCGCCTCTGCCTCAGCAACTTTGGCGCACGTAATTCCTTGTGCCCCGATCGAAATAAGCCTGTGAGCAAGATCAGGAGATTTGCTCGCCTTTACGTGAGGGCGCCAGCGCACATTTTGGTTGTTACAAAGTTGGAGCATCTTTGAAGCGTTATGTTCGAATGCGTCAAGATCTATCCAGAGGGCGGGTGTATCGGCTTCGTCAATATGTCGCCCTATTAGCGAGTGTTGGCCTGTCATGATTTCATTTATCCTATCCGGGATATGTGTCGGATTTCCCTAAAATAATTGTCCCTACTCCGGTATTTTAGGCTACATTACCTTCATGGATATACAAATACATCGAGACTCATACGGAATTCCCCATATTGAAGCCCAATCGGAGATAGATGCGTGGTATGCCATGGGGTATGCTTCTGCTCAAGATAGGCTTTGGCAGATGGAATGGTACCGACGACGTGGAACAGGGCGTTGGTCGGAGGTTGTAGGTATCGACGGACTGGAAGCTGATCGTTTATTCCGAAGATTTCAGCTCGATGAGGCAGCTATCGCTGATGAGCTGGCACTGACTGATGAAACGCGTGAAATGTTCCAGCGATATTCTGACGGAGTGAACGCGTTCGTCGCAGAAAACGAACTGGCGCCTGAATATGGCCTGACTGGAACCTTTTGGGAGCCGTGGGAAAACTGGCACTCTATTCTCGTTTTCAAAGTCCGACATGTCATTATGGGCAAGCAGCTGACAAAAATTGCTCGTCTCAATCTGTTGCATAAAGTTGGAGTTGAGACGATGGCCATGCTCGATGGTGAGCCACCGGGAGGTGCGGTCATTTTGCCACCAGCTGGAGTCACGAAGCAGACTGTGAAATTAGGTCAACCAGAACTTGAACGGTCTCTAGAGAATTTGGGGACACTTGCTATTGAGGATGGCGGTTCAAATTCGTGGGCTCTCCACGGCTCGCGAACCTCCACCGGTAAGCCCATTATTTGTAACGATTCACATAGACCTCTTGATGTTCCTAACGTGTACTGGCAGTGCCACGTGATATGCCCGGAATTTAATGTTGCAGGAGCCGCTTTCCCGGGAGTTCCGGCATTTCCACATTTCGGTTTCAATGGTCAAGTCGCCTGGAATATCACTCATGGGAGTGCTGATTACACTGACGTATGGGTGGAAGAGTTTCGTGACGATTCCGGGACATTGGAATACAAGGATCAGGGTGAGTGGTGCGCTGCTGACGTACGAAATGTAGCAATCGCGGTGAAAGATCACGCGGATGTTCCGATGGAGATTGTATCGACGCAGCGCGGGGCAATAATGCACGGCGACCCCCGAGCAGGCGCTGGTATTTCGATGCGATATACAGCGACTGACAGAGTCAATAATCAGTGGGAATCTCTGCGCCCGATGCTTATGGCAGAGACAGTGTTGGAGTTGAATGACACCCAAGATATATGGGAAGAACCAGTAAACAATCTTGTTTCGGCCGATACGAGTGATAACATTTCATATTTGTACCGAGGGAGAATTCCTGTTCGCGCCGATGTATCGGGAAGGGTATATCCGGGATTTGGTGCCGATGGGATAGGAGATTGGGTTGGTGATGTCCCGCCAGATGAGCTTCCTCAGTCAATCAATCCTCCAGAGGGATTTATTGCGACTTCTAATCAAAGCCCTTGGGACAAATCAGAACCCTTTTTATCTCATGAGTTCTCGGTTCCATCACGAGCTGAACGGCTTGCCGAGCTGCTCGGCGATGACCAGATTTGGGACCCACAAGATGTTGTAAGGTTACAGGGTGATGTTACCTCTGTACCTGCTCGTCGTTGGGCAGAATATATTGCTGCACTACCACAAACTGAGGGTGCTGCAGAGCAAGCCAGAATGCTACTAGCTGGCTGGGACGGAGAACTCACTAGCACTACTCCTCAGGGACTGCTCTACACGTGCCTTCGAGACACATTAATTGAACAAATTTATCGACCCGTGCTCGGTGATGATGCTTGGGCCTGGATTCAATTGCCTGTAAATGCCTCAGCCAAGGGAATTATCTCAAGATGGTTCTACGGCTTGGGTCAGACAATAGAGGACATCAACGCATCTCAAACACCAGATGGCAGGCCGATGGGCGATATCTTAGTGTCCTCACTTGAAATCGCGTGGGCCTCAGCGGTACGTATCGGCGGTCCAGATTCAAACCTCTGGGACTGGGGTAAGTTTCATCGAACCAATGCAACACATACACTTGCGCCCTTGTTGGGTGAAAGATTGAATCCCCCGGATGCCGGGATGGGAGGCGATGGTGACACAGTTCAGGTTTCGAGCGTTGGCTCGGGCGAAACGGGAATAGGCTCAGTGTTTCCGGTGGGCGCTTTATCAGTATATCGACAGGTCGTGGATTTCGACGACCCGAATGAAGGATGGTGGATCATTCCGGGTGGAGCGTCGGGAAATTCTGAATCCCCACACTACTCTGATCAATTGGAACTTTGGGAGACACATCAGTTGATACCGATGTTATTCCAGCTTGGTCGTGCGAGAGACGAAGCTGCATCAACTGAGATAATCCAACGATAGGAGGAATCGCTCATGGCACTGGTACTGGGTGTTACTGGATCGATAGCAACTGGCAAGTCGTATCTTTGCCAATACTTAGTTGAGAACTATGGAGCTATTCATGCCGATGCAGATAAGGTCGTACATCGGATGTATGACCCAGGGAAGCCGGGCTTTGACAGGATAGTCACGGAGTTTGGGGATTCGGTTGTTGGTGACGACGGATATATTGATCGGAAAATCCTTGGTAGTAAAGTGTTCGGAGACCAAGAGCGTATGAATGCTCTGACAAAAGCTATAGGTGATATAGCTGCGGAAATGAAGAGTATTATTGATGAATGGCGAGAGACTTGTACCACCGAAGCGATTGCGATTCTTGAGGCAGTCAACCTAATCGAGGCTGGATATTCGAAGTGGTGTGATGCCACGTGGCTTGTCGCGGCGGAAGATGATGTGGCGCTGCCAAGATTGATGGAACGTAACGGGTTCAGTGAAGAGGAAGCCAAGCAGCGACTTGCATCCCAAAGAAACTGGAAAGATCGTGCCCCCGCAAGTGACCTGATTTTTCATAATAATTCAGCAACTGCCAATTTCACCAGCAATATCGATGAGAAAATTTCGGAGACTGGTGAGTTGCTCAAGGCGAACTGTCTCCCAGTTTCTCGATGGTTTGCGTGGCACGATCAACAGCAATGATGATCGATGGCAGATACTGCAGGCAAGACAGTTTCAGGATAGACTGGCAGTCTATAAGACTGCGGAAGTAGCTCAGTGGTAGAGCGCCTCCTTGCCAAGGAGGAGGTCGCGGGTTCGACCCCCGTCTTCCGCTCCATTTCACATTCGTTATCGCTTTTTTGTTACTTTTTTGTAACTATCAGTAACAGGAGTATGACTTGAGTCGGATTCGATTTCCTTCAATAATTTTGGCTATCTTTATAGTTTTTACGGTCGCTATTGTTTCGAACTTATTTTTCCGTGCTCCTATCAATGAATCTAGAGATGATGGTGAATTTAAGGAGGAATTGGCTGCAAATCCGACTGCGATTGCATCCCCATCTATTGTTCAAGAAGAGGTCTACATCGTTGCGATGTGTAGAGGCGGTCGCGGTCTGGTAATTCACGATGACTGTAAGCAGCAATTCAATACTGATCGCATGCGAGTTAATCCAGGAGAGGCTGTCGCAATAGTTCTTTCAAAGACTGGGCCAGACGCTGGATTTGAATTCAGTTTCGACGGAACAGGTGTTGCCGTGCCGTGGGATCAGGTTGCTAAAGCAATATCTGAGTTTGAGCTTGGGTCAACACACACGATACAGGTACGGGAATTGGATGGCACTTGGTCGAGTACTTTTTCATTTGGAGTGGATCTACTAATCCCCCTTCGCCCCACGGTGGATTCAGTGTGTGCGAACGAACGATGTTCACCGGACGTGTCTCTGGTAAGACCTGTCAACCCCATCGCCGATCAATTATTCCCTTTGGTCGAGCATATTTCCGGTGCAGCACAAACTGGTCAAATATTTGGATGGTTCGAGCAGGAATACCTTTGGGCAGAATTAATGCTTAATGGTAATGCGATTTCCCTAGGATGCCTGAATTGTGCTTTAGCTGAGTCACATGGTGTCTTATACCCAGATCGCGTTGAATTTGCGGATACTGGCTATTTCTATAATTGGGATCTGAAATCACTTAGGTTAGGTGACAATATTCTACAGGCACGGCTAAGAAACATTTTGTATGTAGGGGAATGGTCTGAGCCATTTATCTTTCAGGTGGAAATGGACTAGATTATTTATTGCCAGACAGGAATCTGCAAGCGGGACCTAGAATATTTGCAATGAAATTAAATCTCAGAAAAATCAGTGTCACCTTGCGCTATTTTCTCATGGGCCTGGTGATAGGTTTGGTCGACCTGGTACCCGGCGTGAGCGGAGGTACTTTGGCCTTCACCTTTGGAATCTGGGAAAATCTTTTGAATTCGATCGGGCAAATACTATCGTCGCTAAAGATGGCCGGTAAGTTAAAGTTCCGTTTTGCCTTTGCTCAGCTCCGCGATATTGATTGGCAGTTAGTCATGCCCGTTGGCATCGGCGTACTGTCGTCACTTCTCCTGGGTGCTTCAATAATTGCTGAACTGCTTGAAACTCGGCCTGAGGAACTGCGGGGGTTGTTTTTTGGTCTCGTTATAGCATCAATATATTTTTCGATGCGAACAATTGAATCTCTGAATTGGAGGGGCCTCCTTTTTCTGGTTTGCGGCACGAGTATTAGTTTTTTTGTGGCTGGCCTACCGGGGGCATCTATTGAGGACCCCTCATTGCTAATCGTGTTTGTTGTAGCATCTATAAGTATTTCGGCGACGATACTCCCTGGTGTGAGTGGTTCATTTATCCTCTTGATTTTCGGCCTATACGAAACATTCATCGAGGCTGTACGGGATAGAGATTTCGTAATGTGGGGAGTATTTTGTGCGGGCGCGTGGGTAGGGACAGCTATGTTCACTTCAATAATCAGAACCCTGTTGAGGAGGTATAGGCAGATCGTGATCTTTGCTCTGACTGGACTGATGATTGGCGGTTCAAGAGTCCTGTGGCCTTGGCTAGGCACCGATCGAGAATTGTTGTTGCCTGATAGTTCCGACGGAGTTTCAGCTGTTCTCGCGAGCTTAGTGGTTGGTTTGCTTCTGGCTGTTGTTTTGTACAGAATTGTCAGGAAATGAGTTTACTCATGCAAGATGTTTTGGTACCGAAGGTGGGACTCGAACCCACACGAGATTTTACCTCGGCGGATTTTGAATCCGCTGCGTCTGCCAATTCCGCCACTTCGGCATACAGATATGCTAGCGTGATTTTCCTTGGGCCGACAGAGTGAACTGTGGGCGGTAATGCCTGTAAGGTTTAGGATGGATGACGTTGGCGGATGGTGTAGAGGTAGCACACGGGACTTTGAATCCCATAGCCCAGGTTCGATCCCTGGTCCGCCAGCCACCCATACTTTCCCACTTGCTTTGCGGATTTAAATAGGGGAGAATTGGAGTACGCTCCTCGATAGCTCAACGGTAGAGCAGCCGGCTGTTAACCGGCAGGTTCGTGGTTCGAATCCACGTCGGGGAGCCAATAAGCAAGAATTCAATATGGCCGTTAATATTTAAGCATTCGAGATGGCGCTTGTCTGAGTTGGCGGGGCCTGGGGGGGGCTTGATGTCAAATATTCCGGAAGATCTTAATCAGGTTGATGAGAGATGGTTGACTGAGGTGCTGATAGAGTCACACACGATTCCTCATGACAATAGAGTTGTTTCCATTACTAAAGATACTCATGGCGCAGGTCTGGGGTATCTCAGTGAAATCGAACGAATCAATGTGAAATATGAATTTGGTGAAGGTAACTATCCACAACAATTAATAGCGAAATTTCCGACTCCGTCTCCGAAGTCCAGAGCATTGGCAACTCTATTTGATAGTTATCAGCGGGAGGTGCTTTTTTATAGAGATTATGCACCAGCTCTTGATATTGGAACTCCTCGGTGTTACTGGGCAGATATCGAGGATGAGCCCGCGATATCAAGGTTTGTGAATAAGATCCTTGGACTACTGCCTGACGCTGTGGTCGTAAGGCTACTGGATAAATTGCTTGAGAGTGCTGGACAGAACCAGCGTCGATCAGGACTACTTCTTGAAGACCTCTCCAGTGCTCGGGTAGGTGATCAAGTTGCAGGCTGTGACCTTACAGATGCGAGGGCAGCGCTGCGATCTATTGCTAAATTCCACGCCACTTTTTGGAGACAGAGCTTCGAGCATGTTGACTGGATTCACAGTGGTTCGAACCAAAGTAAAGTTCAACATGGTCTATTCATGAAAGCTCTGCCAGCATACAAGGAATTATTTGTTGATCTGATTGATGAAACAGTGAGCGCGCAACTTGATTGGTTGATCGAGCACGGGGTTGAGGTGTTAGAAAAATGCAATCGGAATACGACACTAATTCATGGTGATTTCCGTCTTGATAATATCTTTTTTCAGGACGACGGTTCAGACCCAATTCTGATTGATTTTCAGACGGTCAACGTCTATACACCAATGACCGACATAGCTTATTTCCTTCTTCCAAATCTTGACGATGACGTCCAAGAATCACAGATGGAATTGGTTGCATATTACTGGAATGAACTGATGGAGAACGGGGTATCAGACTATTCGTGGGAGGATTGTCTAGCGGATTATGAGCTCGCACAATGGTGGTTGATCCATCGAGGAGTGATATTGATCGGCCTTGTTGATTTTTCTCATCCTAGGGGGGGATTACTCATCGAAACCGCGGTCCGGAGAGGATTGAAAGGTGGATTAGCGAGCTTACCTTTACCATGGTGACTGGAGAAAACGCCTTGGTCTTATAGACCTCGGGTATATTTGGAGGTGCTCGGAGTGGCTGAAGAGTTGATTCTCAGTGTTGAAAACGATCTACAACTTCGTCGTCCGATTTTGATTTGTGGATGGAGTGGTTGGAATGACGCTGGCATGGCAGCATCTGACTCGGTGGCTTTCATGCGGACCCGCCTCAAATTTCAAAAAATAGCAGAGATAGATCCCGATTCCTTTTATGATTTTACGCAGGTGAGACCCACCGTTCACCTGTCAAACGGTGAACGTATTTTAAAATGGCCGTCTAATGAGATTTCGGGTCAGAGATTTGAAAATGGTCAGCACGATTTGATGTTGCTGCATGGTATTGAGCCGCATCTAGCATGGCAAACGTACGTCGATAGTATATTGACGATATGTCGTGATTACGAGGTATCTGGAGTAGTACTGCTCGGTGCACTGCTATCTGATGTCAGTCATCGAGCAGAGAGCACTGTAAATGGATCTAGTACAGATGGTGATCTCGCGACGCTATTAGAGATAGAACCTCGTACTCGGGGCAGTTATGAGGGCCCTACAGGCATTGTAGGAGTGATGTCCGAGGCTTTGCGGGATGCTGGTATACCGTCGGCATCCCTTTGGGCCAA
>DEAP01000083.1 GCA_002348225.1 Dehalococcoidia bacterium UBA2979 | reverse complement strand
TCTTCTTCAGCTGCATCGACGAAACCGCTCAATTCGCGAACGCACCATTCTGATTTGACATAACGGGGCGTCATAACACTAACCATCACCCTAGCCTTCCTAAATTCACCGGCAATGGACCGGTCAAAAACGTCGTTTCCAGCCAACTTCGGGTCGCGCCAGATTTGTGGTTCTTCCCCCAGCAATTGCCCTAATCGCACTTCAAGAATCCGGTGAAATTTAGTAATCCAGCCCTTCTGGCCTTCGGTCAAAGGCTTATCGTCTAGATGCGCATAACTGATGAATATATCATTCATTACTATTTTGATAATACGGAAAAACCCATTTCAACCATTTCGAGATTATAGCGCAACACAAAAAGAATCCCACTCATAATTGCTCGCCCAAGATAGGAAACTCTTCCGAATCAGTCAGGATTTAGGAAGGTCTTAATGAATGTCTCCTCGGACTCAATATTGCCAATAAGCACAAGTTCGTCCCCCTCCCGCAACGCCTCGGTGGGGTCGAAGTGGATAAGATGCTTATCACTGCCGTCGACCTCACGCTGGATGGCGATCACACTGCAACCAGTACGCTGTCTGATCTCAGATTCAACCAGCGTCCGCCCCTCTAGATGCTCAGGTAGCTCAACCCGAAATACATTCAACCCTTCTGCGACCATAAGGATATCGCTATGCTTAAGCAGATTAAAGATCATGTTAGCACCCATTGAGGCATAAGATGCAACAAAGTCAGCCCCAGCTCGATGCAGTGTACCGACATTTCGCTCGGTATTAGCTCGGCTAATAATTTGGATTTCGGGACATAGTTTTCGGCAGTAGAGAGTGAGGTAAATATTGGTGTCATCCTCCCCAGTGGTGATAATAACCGTGGAGGCTTCATTTATTTTTGCATCCTCAAGCACCTCAATTCGTGCGGCGCTCCCCTCGACATAATATTTATCATTGCGAATACGCTCTGGCATTTCCTCAACGATCGTGTAACGCAATCCGCGCTTAGCCAAGGCCCGCGCAGTTGCTCGACCCACTCGACCACCACCGATGATGACCACGTGCGACTCCTCAGTATGATAAATACAGAACACTTCGTTGTAGTTCTGAATAACCTCTTTGGATCCAGCCATCACAAGGACAGTACTTTCGCTGATAGCCGTATCTGGACCGGCCCCCTTATACTCACCTCGATCCCACACTCCGACCACGCTGGTACGCGTCATCTCGCGAAAATTGCACTCGGCAAGCGTTTTGCCAACAAGCGGTGTGCCCGTGACCATTGCCTCAGCGATAAGTAATTCGTCAAAATGCCCTATCACGTGTGCTAAGGCATCGTTACCGATGGTACGACGTGCAAGGAATTGCCCCATCATCTCTCCCAATCGGATAACATTGCGGCTCCCAGCTAGTTCCAAAATATCGATCGACGCTTCCGACTTGGCCAAAGTCACAACACGGACTCGGTTGTCGACCAACTCGCGGACGGTAAAGGCAATATTGGCGTTTGCCTCGTCCTTGCCGGTGGCCACGACCATCGCCGCCTGCTCAACACGAACATTCTGAAACGCCTCCGGATCGTCCGAACTGCCCACTGCTACCGCAATACCCTGATCATGTAACCGCAGTGCCTCATCTTTATCGTCGACGAGTACCGCGTACGGGATCGTGTATTGTTCAAGCTTGTGTATCAGAGCCCGACTAACCGGATCTAGATTCGTGATGATAACATGCTCTCTAGTTTCCTCTGGGAGCGACTTAGGCGTACGAGCTACATTCTGAGCCTCCATCCAAGGCTCATAGGCAAACCGAATAAATGCGAATGGGAGAATGACCAGCATTGACATCATTCCGAACAACATCACGCAAATAGAAAACAACTTACCCAAGCCCGAATGGAAAGTAATCTCGCCATAACCCAGGGTCGTCATGGTTACCATCGTCCAATAGATTCCATCGAACCACTGATATACCTCCCCCCGGCCCTCTCGCTCCATCAGCACATGAAACACCATGCTGGAAAGAGCCACAAACAACAGCACAATTACTACTAGCTTAAGCAATTGCCTTAAATTACGACGTCCAGATAATTTGCCGTTTGCTAGTGAAAAGAAGGCAGCAGGAAAGAATTTCATTTGTTCCCGCCTCCCTCGGGCCAATTCGAAATGCACTTTAAGGGGACTTCAACCAAGTGAGATCCGCGCCCAAGTTGGGCAGATGAGAAGTCAACCTTCATCGAGGAGCCCAGTTAATTGATGCTCTTTCAAAGCAGACAGTCCGCAAATTGGAGCTCGATCTACTACCCGGCTGCAATGTTTCAAGTAAACTCAACCTTGTTATGGCTCTTAACTAAACGTCGGATGCAATGGCTCCGACAGACACAATCCAACCCCTGTCATGGTCATTTGAAAAGAAGAATTTTCCTTGTCAGGCGCTTGGCCAATCTGTCGGTTTTGGATTATTAATGGGGAGCGCCTGAAGAAATAGAAACCACTACCACCATGAAATCACGCCCCAGACCTGGCCAAACCGCCGAACT
>DEAP01000065.1 GCA_002348225.1 Dehalococcoidia bacterium UBA2979 | reverse complement strand
CTCTATATCCGATCTGGCACTCCTCTGCATGGGCAGATTCTTGGTGGGGGCCAGGAAGAGGGTTTACGAGCTGGTACAGAAAATACTCCAGCGATAGTCGGATTTGCCTCCGCGATAGAACTCGCATCGAAACGTATGACGGATGATATTCGACACGATCGCGAACTTCAGCAAACTCTGATGACTGAACTGCCCAGACGAATACCTTGCATGGGAATAACGGGCACGAAAGATTTGAACAGCCGTTTACCTGGCCACGTTTCCTGCATGATCGGTTTCGTAGAGGGAGGGTCCATCCTACTTGCTCTCGATCTCATGGGGATAGCAGCATCTTCAGGATCCGCATGTACAACAGGTTCAATCGAGCCAAGTCATGTCCTCACCGCTATGGGTGTCCCGTTCGATCTAGCTCGTGGATCGCTCAGAATCAGCTTAGGTCGAGAGACGACGAAAGAAGCTATCGGAAGTCTGTTAACTGGCCTACCTGACATTGTCCACCGTTTACGGGCTTTGTCCCCAAAGGAACAGATACCACCTGCAGAATGGGCCACGTGGCTAGACTCCTAGTCCATAGATCTGATTCAGAGTCTGCCGATCCGCGAGAAAGGCCAGTAACGAAATTTGATGGTCCCAATAATCTCGGACACCGATATTGCGCCGAACATCCTGCTATCCGTGCTTTCCAAGCGGTTATCACCCATAACAAAATATGTTCCCGAAGAAATCCGATTCACACCCCGTGCTTGGACGTCGCTAGAAAGACTTGTAGCTGCAACATAAGGTTCTTCCTGCAGTCGACCGTTAATAAACACTGTGTTGGAGGCCCTTATAGATTCTCCAGGCAAGCCAATGACACGCTTAAGAAGAAATTTCCCAGAAGTATTGCGTGGGTCCCTAAAGCAGACTATCGCTCCGCGAGCTTTTTCTGCAGGTGGAGCTCCAGATGACATCAGCAAAAAGTCACCTGGCTCAAGAGCAGGTCGCATACTTTCGCCTAGACACCTGACCGGAGTTAAGCCTCCACCCAAGAACATCAGATCACTTCAAGTTAAGACTTGGTCGCCCAAAACATGTCAGCAAATTCGTCCACTTGCTGACGCAAGTTCGCAGCATCTGCTACGTCAGCACCCTGTCGACAAGCGCTTGCTGTCTTCATAATTTGCCATACTTTAGTGTGCAGGTCGGGGAATTTATCGAGGTGCTCAGGCTTGAAGTAATCGCCCCAGATTATTCTCACTTCATGCTTCACTTTCTCAGCGTGTACTTCTTTCGCAGCCACATATCGAATAAATGAGTTACGTGTCTCTTTCGAACTTGCATCGACGCCGTCCATAAGGGTCATCATCTTTTCGACGGTTTCTGCGGCCAACTGAGCATCCTTAGGGTCATAAATCCCACATGGAACATCGCAGTGAGCGTGCGCGTCAATTCTAGGTTTAATTAGACTGACAATTTTGCTAGTAAAATTCATTTCAATCGTCCTCCAGATAACAATACTACTGAATGTTTGCAACTCCTCGAGGTTACCACGGGATCAACTATATCGAACCAGTCCTCAGACATGAGTTGGACGCGGTCTGGGAGAATTCAAAATCATCAGTGCTCCAAAACAATATCCCACAACGATACAAAAAAATGCTCCTCTATAAGAGCTATAGATATCGAAACTCCAGCCTACTAACAATGGCCCTAATGACGCAAGAATAATTGTCAGAGGCTTACCTACACCTCGCACCGCCCCCAAATGTTTCCGCCCATAGTAATTAGCCCAAATAGACTCCCCAACGGGGATCGTACCGCCAAAACCAAATCCCCAGAAAAAGAATCCCATAACCAGCAAGGGAAGCGACTGGAATGATGTAGCTATTAGCATTAGCCCGACTCCGGTGCCAGACGAAGCAAACGTCAAAGCAGCTAAATAGCGCACCGGAAATCTGCCTAATCCCCATGCCCAAGGAGCTTTCGAACACAGATTAGCAAAACCATTTATCGCCATTGCTGAAGCTGCAATATTTCGGGAAAATCCAGAATCAGTCATAAATGGGATACCATGCATTAATACCGCGACCAGCGCGGCCATGTGTATACCGTAGGCACCACTAATCAGCCACAGAGATCTCGTCCGTAAAGCTTGTCCACGGGTAAGAGAATTTTCGGAATCATCTACAACGCGAAGGTAGTCTGATTTTCTCGAGCTATCAGCGGTTTCCGCATCAACACCGTCTGGCAGCAAGCCATAGTCTTCGGGTTTACTTCTCAGCAGAAGGCCACTCACAACCAACAACCCCAATACTATGCCTGCAAGCCAAAAGTAACCGTCCCGCCAGCCCCATGTGTCTACCAAATTCGTCATCACAATCGGCCACACCATGTTACCAATAGAGACCCCGGTAGAACCAAGAGCCAGAGCCCATCCACGATTGACGACGAACCATTTTGCCACCGTTACATTAACCACAAATGGTCCGGCAAGAGTTGTTCCTAAAGCACCTGCGAGAGCAGCCAAGATGAGAAACACAATGAATGAATGCATTTGCGAGAGACCAAAAAAGGAAAGTGCAATCACTACCGCGCCGAAAAACACCAGTCTCCGAGCACCAAACTTATCCAAAAAGGGCCCGATTATGATGCCCGCAATCCCCCCCAGTAACGATGACAGTGTGGCACTCAATGAATATTGAGTAGAACTCCATCCAAGCTCCTCAAGCATGGGTCGTTGCAGAACACCTAAGGGCGCACCACTTGCACCCTGTGAGGCCACTAGAGCGATAGAAGCACCAAGCACGACCAACCAACCTGGGAAAAGAGATTTGATTCGAGGGAGGCGACTTCTAAGGTTGACGGTTATTTTCAATAAATACACGGATATCGCTAAACTTTAGCAAGTGGTACTCCACCACTTCTTCTAGACGGATCATCAAGCCCTTCGTACGGAGGGAACAGAGACTCGAGCTCCTGGCGAATGGGATCACCGGCCGGAAGATAGCTAGAAAAATCGCCATCCGGTTCTGGGCGTTCTCGCTGACCTGCCACGTCAAAGTTCTTGATTCGCTCCTGCAGCATCATCAGAGCCTGCAAAAGGCTCTCTGGTCTGGGTGGGCATCCTGGCACGTAGACATCTACCGGAGTAAGTAAGTTAACTCCAGGTACCACACTATACGCGTACGAAAATGGGCCACCCATCGTGGCACAACCACCCATCGAGATCACCCACTTCGGATCAGCCATCTGGAGATAAATGCGTCTGACGACTGGTGCCATCTTCCACGTAACTGTTCCTGCCACAATCATGAGATCAGCTTGGCGCGGAGAGGCACGAAATACCTCGGAACCAAACCGTGCAATATCATACCGGCTCGTCGCTGAGGCGATCATCTCAATGGCACAACACGCGAGACCAAACATTGCTGGCCATAGCGAATGAGCTTTCGACCAATTCAGTATATTTTCGGTTGTGGTAACAAGGACGTTCTTACGAACCTCTTCCTCAATCGCAGCCTGATCCACAGTGAGTTCATCCGCTATCGGGATTCCGCCCAACCGGGGTAAGGCTCCCAAAGAACCACTGGGCTCAGCAAAATTCATCATGCCGTGTGGAATCCTGATGTCATCTGTTCCGTGCAAAACAGACTGCCCAAAAGGTAAAAAAAACTCATTCGAATGCGATTTCTTTAAATCCATTATCTTGATGGTAACTCGGGAATCGATACACGTCGAGACAAAATAGAAAGAGCGGCCAGTGGCCGCTCTTTCTATTTTGTCTTGGCTTTAGCCTAGTACATTTCACCGCCGCCTGGCATAGCCGCTACCGCGTTTTCCGGTTCATCAGTCACCAATACGTTGGTAGTAAGTACCATCCCTGCTATCGAAACCGCATTTTCCAGAGCCGCTTTGGTCACCTTAGCCGGGTCGATGATACCAAGATCAATCATGTTCCCATAATTGTCCCCAGCTGCATCGTAGCCCTGACCAGAATCCAATCCTACAACTTTTTGTACGATGACTGAGCCATCTTGTCCAGCATTAGTTGCAATTCTTCGAAGTGGCTCTTCCAATGCTCTGCGCAGAATTCTCACTCCGGTAGCCTCATCTTCATCGTCGAATTCTAAGGCATCCAATTTTTCAACAGAATTGAGGAACGCTACCCCACCACCAGGCACGATACCTTCGTCGACTGCCGCTCGTGTGGCGGATAAAGCATCTTCCACTCGGTGCTTCTTTTCGGTCAGCTCAACTTCAGTAGCTGCCCCAACTTTAATAATCGCCACAGAACCTGACAATCGTCCGATTCTTTCCTCTAACTTCTCTTTATCCCAGTCCGAAGTGGCATTGTTTAATTGTCCACGTATCATCATGGTTCGTCCTTCAACGGAATCTTCCGTCCCACCACCTTCTATCAGTGCACAGTCTTCTTTGGTTACAACAACTCGGCGTGCCCTACCAAAATCTTCAACTGAAACCGTGTCATCCAAATTCCGGTTAAGTTCACCCGAGATCAACGTTGCACCTGTGAAGGCAGCAATATCACCAAGATTTTCCTTACGTCTATCACCAAATCCAGGAGCCTTAACAGCCACCACATTGATCGCGCCTCGTAGTTTATTCACAGCAAGAGTAGCCAAGGCTTCACCATCAACATCTTCTGCAATAACCAGGAGATCTTTTGATACCTGCAGCTGTTTTTCCAACCACGGCAAAATATCATTCACTGATGAAAGTTTCTGATCTGTAACCAAAATGTACGGATCTTCAATTACTGATTCCATCCGTTCTGGATTAGTAACAAAATATGGAGAAATATATCCACGGTCGAAGGACATACCTTCTACATATTCAATTTCCGTTTCAACCCCACGGCCCTCTTCAATCGTGATCACACCGTCTTTGCCTGCCTGCTCCATGACCTCACCTATGAGATCCCCAATCTCAGCGGAAGCTGCCGAGATTGCGGCTACCTGAGACATTTGCTCTCTGGTAGTCACTTGAGTTGCACCATCGGTAATTTCTTCTCGAATAGTCCTCGCAGCAGCTTCTAGACCTCGCTTTAGAGCCATCGGTGCTGCACCTGCAGCAACATTTTTCATACCTTCGTGAACAATGGCCTGACCAAGCACAGTAGCCGTAGTAGTCCCATCACCGGCGATATCATTCGTCTTAGAAGCAATTTCCTTTGCTAATTGTGCACCGATATTCTCAAACTTATCTGAAAGTTCAATATCTTTCGCTATGGTTACACCATCGTTCGTGATAGTTGGATTACCGAAGCGCTTATCCAAGACAACATTCCGGCCCCTTGGACCAAGTGTCATCTTAACTGCATCGGCCAACGCATCAATTCCGTCGCGTAGTGCCTGTCTCGCATTCTCATCAAAAAGAAGTTGCTTAGCCATTTGTGCCCTGCTCCTTAACTACAATTCCTAATAAATTTCAAAATATGCACACTCAAACGGCAGGGAGATCTATCAGAAAAATACGCCCCGCCGAAACATTCACCTACTTAGCACTCTAAGACGGTGAGTGCTAAATTTACCGACAAGTGAGCCACAGCGCAAGTCCCCTTGTTAAAAATTAGTTACCATCTGACCTAGTCAAACAGAATCGAGCTCCCCGAAAATTCGGTCACTTCACCGATTATCCAGCACTGCTGCCCCAGTGATTCCATCTCACGACAAAATTCGGTTGCATCTTGAGGTGCAAGTGATAGCAGTAGAGGCCCTGATGTCTGGGGATCGAAAAATAAATCCAGCAAGTGCGATGACACAGTATTAGGGTTACCTATATTTTTCAGGAGACTTGCTTTATTCGAGTCTAATCCGCCTGACAACCCTGAATTGTCAACGAGGTCAATAACACCCGCGAATAATGGAACTGATCCACTCCGGATGACAAGTGTCACGTTAGATTGATCGGCCATTTCCGCAGCGTGGCCTACAAGACCAAATCCCGTGACATCAGTCATTGCATTCACATTGCACTGCAGCCCGATCTCTGACCCTTTCTGATTTAGAACCAGCATCGACCGAATTACTGTCGGAAGTAGCGATGATGCTAGCTCTGCATCCCCTTTGCATGCTGTCAAAGCTACACCGGTACCGATCGGCTTGGTGAGGACAAGGAGATCATTTAGCTGGGCACCACTTGTCCTCACCAATTTTTCAGATTGTACGAGCCCTGAAACAGAGAGACCAAACAAAGGCTCCTGGGACTTAACCGTGTGTCCGCCAGCCACCAACGCTCCTGCCTCGAGTAACTTCTCAGCCCCGCCACGAAGTACCTCCTGCAGATAAGTAGTATCTAAGTCCTCAGGCCAACCAACTATATTGAGACCGAACTTAACGTCTCCACCCATCGCATACACGTCTGACATTGCATTCGCGGCGGATATAGCTCCATATGTCCATGGATCGTCGACTATCGGAGGAAAAAAGTCGACAGTTTGAATGACTGACATACCATCAGCTACTTCATAAACGGCCGCATCATCAGATTCTCGAAGGCCAACGAGCATATTCTCATCTTCTGAGTCCTGAAACATATCATGAATCGGCTGCAGTACCTGCAGCAGCGGTTCGAGACCGAGTTTCGCTCCTCAGCCTCCGCATTCTGCAAGTTCCGTCAAACGTATTTGATCTCTTTTTGTCACCTAAAGGATTCCCATAATTACTCATCCGCTAAGATTTGTAGCACATGGGTCTAGTGTAAAGGCGAAACCTTAAGTGAAACCAAAAAAAACGTGGAAACCAAATGAAATAATTGAAATTCTAGATGAAGCTTATACTCGTCCACCTCAGCAGGTGTCTAGAGATCCGATGTTCGAGCTAATTCTTACTGTGCTCTCGCAGCATACCTCCGACCATAACTCAGGAGAAGCGATGCATAGACTACTCGAGAAATTCCCATCATGGGAGTTGATATTGTCCTCAGACTTAGCCGAACTAGAGGAAGCAATTAGACCTGGTGGGCTTGCTCCAACAAAATCCAAACGCATAACTTATATCCTTACAGAGATAGCGGATCGAAATGATAGTTTCGATTTATCATTTCTTGAATTTATGCCTCTCACTGAGGCACGTGACTGGCTCATGTCACTTCCAGGAGTTGGTCCGAAGACTGCCGCCTGCGTTTTACTCTTCGCGCTTGGTAGACCTGTACTACCTGTAGACACTCACGTGGAGAGAGTATCTAAGCGACTTGGCTTGATTCCGGCGAATATGACGGCAGAAAAAGCGCATGTTGAGCTCGAAGAGAGCGTTTCTTCAAGAGACATATACGCCTACCATATGGACCTTATCCAACATGGAAGACGGACATGCCACGCTCGAAATCCAGCATGCGAAACATGCCCTCTTAGGGACAAATGCCCTAGGGTTGGACTATGAACTAACTTCCACTTCTGCGGAGTTGCTCAGAGCGTCGCTTCAATAGCCACAGAGAAATCAGCACTGTCAGTCCGGAACCGGTGAAAGCAATTGGTCTGGATATCAAAACAAAGTATTCCACAGGGACGGAACTCAGTAGAAGGAATGTGCGAAACAATCCAGTTGTGAGATTGACACAACCAACCACAGCCGTAACTTGCTTAAGATAGCGGGTTTCGGATTCAATCTTTCCCCGAACAGCTGGGAACATCTCATGCATGAGCAGCCCGGCAAGCGGACGATTGATATAAATGGAAATAAACATTGCTGTTGCTGTGAGGAAATCCTCAGCCGGATCTGTGGCAAAAAACAGTTTCGCGCTACCCGTGATAAGTCCTAGAATGGCGCCACCAAAAAACAGGGTGCCAAATAGAAACAATAACCAACGTAGTCGAACTCTATTTCGAGTAAGAAATAGTACATAAATGCCAGAAATAACAGCCACGATAATTCCGAGACGCTCGTCTCGATCCACTGCATACGAAATGAAAGGGATAGGAAGAATTGAGAACAATACCGTCCTATCAAGACGGATTAATTCCCGCATAGAAATGCTAGCTAATCCAGATTTAGAGCCGTCAATACCCTCATTTGATCGTGTGCCCATCTCACAATCTTTACTACTCATCATCTCCTTCTTGCTCTATAACGAACGCCATTTCTTGATTTGACCGCCAGCTACCAAACTTATGACCTGTCTCTGGCTCAATCCCTACTGTACTAAAGCCTATTTTTTTATGCAGATTAATTGATGCTACATTCTCGGAATCTATCCAAGCTACAAGAACATGCAGACCGTAGTCTCCTGCGGCTCGAATTAGTGCCTCAAGAAGGCGAGTCCCGATACCTTGCCCTTGAAATTTCTCGTCCACATAAACAGTACTCTCACGAGTATAGCGGTACCCTCCGCGAGCTCCCCGATATTTGGTGAGATACGCAAAGCCCGTTATAACCCCCTGCTCCGAGCAGACAAGAATCGGCTCACCATTTTCAGCCGTGTGCTCAGCGAACCATTCAAGACGTTCGGATTCTTCCCATTCCGTCAGGTGCCAGGTGGCCGTTCCTTCACGGATTTCGCGATTATAAATCGCATTAATATTTGGCATGTCTTCTTTGCTTGCCAGCCTAATCTCTGTGGTCATAGAGGGTATAATACGGAATCTCTGCTAATCGTGCGGAGTGTAGCTTGATAAAGAGGGGCCGAAGAATGAAAAATTCTCCATCAGATCTCACGTGGATTGAACGCGGGAATATAACCTCTCCCTCAGGTTTTTCGGCCGACGCCATTTTTTCCGGCGTTAAAACTTACGGGGAAGAGCCGAAATTCGATCTCGGCATATTACTCAGCGAGGATGAGTGTACTGTCGCCGGAGTGTTCACTCAAAATTCAGTAACAGGATGGCCAGTTCAGAGATCTCGCGAGTTGCTAGCAAAAAGCACTAACTTCAAAGGGCTGATCGTTAACTCTGGCAACGCTAATACTATGACCGGCCCTCAGGGGAAGGTTGACGGCGAAGATCTGTGCATACAGGCCGCTACGCTATTAAACACGCTCCCTTCGAAAATCCTCAATGCGTCGACCGGCGTGATAGGACGTCGTCTCCCAGTGCAAACTATCTCGACAGGAATTCAATCCCTCCAACCTAGCGCGTCCGGAGGGCATAACTTCGCCCGATCGATCATGACTACTGACACGAAGGTAAAAGAGTGTGCGATTCGTTTTTCAGTAGCAGATCAAGAATACATAATTGGAGGATGTGCCAAAGGTTCTGGGATGATTCACCCAAATATGGCAACGATGTTTGGATTCATTACAACCGACGCCAATGTCGATCCTTCTTGGTTGCAAGACACCCTAAAAGTCACGGTAGATCAGACATTCAACATGCTTGATATCGATATGGACACGTCCACCAGCGACACTGTACTTATGTTCGCATCCCAAAAAATCGGCAGCCCAATAGACGATGAGCATCCCGCTGCAGAATCGTTTAAAAATGCTCTCTACTTGCTCTCAGAGAAGTTAGTCCGAGACCTAGCCGCTGATGGTGAGGGGGCAACGAGCCTCATACAAGCTCGAGTTAAAGGTACGTCCTCGTTACAGTCGGCACGGAACATTGCACGAACAATCGTTTCATCACCGCTTATTAAAACCATGGTCACGGGCAATGATCCCAATTGGGGTAGAGTATTAATGGCAATTGGACGATCCGAATCTGCAATCGATACTGATACGATTTCAGTCGACATTTCTGGGACGACTGTTTTTGAGAATGGAGCGCCATGTGATATTGATCTTGACAAATTGTCAAGTTCCATGGATACCGACGAGGTGATTATTGATGTAGCCGTTGGCAATGGGATTTTCGAAGCAACGGCTTGGGGCTGCAATTTAACTGACGAGTACGTTCATATTAATGCTGATTACACAACGTAAGGAGGCAAAATGTCCAAAATTACTGAAATCCTGACCGTAGTGAAAATCGGAGGTTCCACCCTTGGCGCAAATGACACAACCCTCACGGACATTCTTGAACTATCTGATACGCAAAGGAAATTCGTAATCGTACATGGTGGTGGAGCGCTGATTACCGAGATGCTTTCTCGATTAGAAATAGAAACCGAATTTATAGAGGGGCTCCGCTCTACCCCGAAGGAGGCGATAGACGTCGTAATAGCCGTTCTCTGTGGAATAGTTAATACCCGACTCGTGACTGCAATTAATGACCTCGGCGGCAGCGCAGTTGGCATAACTGGAGCGGACACCAATCTATTCCAAGCTAAACAACTGCGCGAAGAATTACATTTTGTCGGTACAGTCAGCAAAGTTAATCCTGAATTGGTGATTAACCTCATTGAAAATAATTATCTCCCTGTCGTCGCGCCAGTAGGAGTGTCAATAGGTGCGCATTGGAATATCAATGCTGATTCAGCGGCGGCGGCTTTGGCACGGGCTATTGGTGCGGATGAGCTTGTCTTCATGACAGACGTCGATGGAGTTTCTGACGAAAGTGGGAATTTGCTGACTGACATCACAGAATCACAGATTCGGGATCTGCAGGAAACAAAAGTACTCACCGGAGGTATGATCCCCAAAATAGAGGCATGTCTGGATGCGGCGGCAGATGGCATCGATACTCGAATAGCTAATGGCACTATTCAAGGTAGTCTAGTAGAGGCGCTTTCAGGGAGCATCGGTACCAGGATTAGCTGATTCAAATTTCAAGAAAAGGTGTTAACTTGTTTTCACCCCAACACGTGAGAAAATGGTATACACACATTTAGCGTTAAGGAATTCATTCAATGGGCTTTTTTAATGACAGAGACGACTTGGGGCCACCGCCAGATATGTTTCGATTTGGTAGAGGAGAAGGTTCTGGGTCAGTATCGGTTAAATGGTTTCTAGTCGCGGGGCTAGCAATATTATCTTTCATCGGACTCAGTACCGGCAAAACTATATTTGCAAATGTGCTGTGGTTTGAATCAGTCGGCTTCCAGGGAGTCTACTCGACTCTGATCGTCACAAAGTTAGTACTCTTTGCAATAGGATTCGCTATAGCAGCAACTCTACTTGGGCTAAATGTCTGGCTGGCGAAACGTTTCGCTCCGGACGCGTCGAGCCAGTTAATTGAGGAGGGAATAAACCCGCAGTCTTTAAACACAATCCTAACCGTCATAGCAAGCGCCATAACGATTTTCTTGGCGATTCTGTTTGGTGTTGCTCTGTCGTCAGGCTGGGAGCAGGTGCTGCTCTGGTCAAATGGTGTGGCGTTTAACTTGGAGGACGCACAATTCGGCAAAGATCTTTCGTTTTATACTTTTGACCTGCCATTTTTTAGGCTAATCCACGGATGGGTCACCTGGCTGATAATTATCAGTGGTGTTTTAGCAGGCGCAATATACGGATTGGCACTATTTGGGAGTTCAGTAGGACAATTCAGCATGTCGCTATCTCGTCCGATGCGAGCTCATGTTTCTGTTCTAGCTGGACTTTTGTTGTTAATGTTCACTCTCGGAACATACTTTGACATATTTGATCTAGTGAATAAGCCTGGCGGGATCATTTATGGCGCAACATACTCAGATGTAAATGCCAGACTTCCTGCGATGTACATAATTATTTTGCTCGGATTATTTGCGGGGGTAGTCACTATTGCAAATGCTTTCCTTGCAAAATCTGGCTTTCAGGCCCCTATCTTCGCCGTGGGAATTTGGATAGCGGCAAGTGTAATCGGTGGAGCTATATATCCTTCCACGGTCCAAAGCCTACAAGTAAGCCCAAACGAGAGGGCCAAAGAAGAGACGTACATAGCCCGAAATATCGCTGCTACGCGTTATGCCTACGGCCTAGATGGAATAGACGAAAGACAATACCCAGCTAATGAAACAGTCACTCCTAGTGAGTTTGCCGCGAACCCTAAAACATTAAAAAATGTGCGACTACTCGATCCAATCCCGGTCAGAGATACCTTTAATCAAATTCAGGGTATCCGGCAGCTGTATTTGTTTAAGGATGTGGATGTCGATCGGTATGAGATTGAAGATGAAGTGCGGCAGGTCATGATTAGTGCCCGAGAACTAGACATTCAACGAGCTCCCGACAGCAACTGGACACGCGAAAGGCTTCAGTATACACACGGCTATGGTGCCGTAATTTCCCCAGTCAATGAATTTGTCGTAGACGAGGGACTGCCTGTATTGTGGACCAGTGACATCCCCCCCGTCTCTGACGTCTTACCACTTAGTGAAACTGGTGCTCGAATATATTTTGGGGAACTCACCAATCATCCGGTAGTTGGTAACTCGAATGAACCCGAATTTGATTACCCTGAAGGTGAAGGAAACGTCACCACTCGTTATCAAGAAGATCGAGGAATACAGCTGAATTCTCTTGCCAAAAGACTAGCGTTAGCTTGGGAGTTGTCCGATTGGAATCTCTTGATTTCAGGTCAGATAACCTCAGAGTCCAGACTACTGATGAAGAGAAACATCAAAGAACGAATTGATGCTGTGGCGCCTTTTGTCATGATGGACAGTGACCCTTACCTTGTAACAATCGATGAGGAACTTGTCTGGATTGTTCCAGGCTACACCTCGACAAATGCAATCCCCTACTCTCAACCGAGGGGCAACGGAGCGATAAACTATATCCGTAATTCTGTCGTAACCACCGTCGATGCACAGACCGGGGACATTACCTTCTATCTCATTGATGAGGTCGATCCAATAATAAATTCTTGGGCGAAAATCTTTCCAGATTTATTCACTTCTCAGGATGAAATGCCGGCTTCAATTCGAGAACACCTGAGGTATCCGCCTGACTTATTCAAACTGCAAAGAGATTTATATCTCAGATACCACATCACCGATCCGACCGTATTTTTCCTCTCTGAAGATCTCTGGAATATTCCAACTGAACGATTCCACCGGACCGAACAGCCAGTTGAGCCATACTTTGTGTTAATGACACTACCGGACAAAGAAAATAATGCAGTGGTGGAGGAACAGGTCGAGTTCGTACTTATGACACCCTTCACTCCACTTAACCGAAGAAACACAATTGCCTGGTTGGCAGGACGGTCAGATGGCGAGCATTACGGGGAATTAGTGTCATACCGCTTCCCTACCGATTCAAATGTGTTGGGACCAGGACAAATCGAGAGTCTCATCGATCAAGATCCAGTCATTGCACAGCAGCTTACACTCTGGGATCAGGCCGGTTCTGAAGTGATCCGTGGCAATTTGTTAATGATTCCAGTGGGTTCTTCTTTCCTTTTCGTTGAACCTATTTATCTACAAGCTGAGGCATCAAGACTTCCACAGCTGCAGCGTGTCGTGGCAGCGAATGGGAACCAGATCGTCATGGAAAAGACTCTCCCACTTGCCATTGAAGTTCTCCTCGGTCAGCGGCCATCCTCTTTGGATGGCAAGATCCTACAGAACCAGGATGGCGATATAGGTGGCACAGATCAGCAAGATAAGCCAGTTATTACCCCTGGTCTGAATCTCAGGGACCTCCTGAATGATGCGAAAACTTCTACCGAGCAGCTCGAGAAAGAAATAGCTAAACTACGAGAACTGATAGACGCCCTGCAAGAGGCACTTGAGCAAGTGGGAGAATAGCACTTCAGGCCGACGGGCCGATTCCCAGAAAGGTCCATACTGATGACATCCATACCAGAGCGCGAAGCCAAAGTGCATATGAATATGTTCCGGCGCCCACCGATGACTCTTGTTAAAGGTCAGGGTGCCCGCGTGGAGGATAGTGAGGGTAAGACTTACGTTGATTGTGTAGCGGGAATTGCGGTGGATGCTCTTGGTCACGGCCACCCTGGTTTAGCGGAGGTGATCGCGGAACAGGCTAGATCACTTATTCACGTCTCGAACCTCTACTATACGGAGCCTCAGATCAATCTTGCTGAGATGCTCGTGAATGCCAGTGGCCTCGATAAAATTTTCTTCGTCAACTCCGGTGCAGAGGCGAACGAGGGAGCTATAAAACTTGCCCGCAAGTGGGGTATACAAAATAGAGACGGTGCCTACACGATACTCTCCACTGAAAATAGCTTTCACGGCAGAACAATGACAACAGTGGCCGCGACTGGTACGCCGGCTTATAGGGAGCCATTCGGTCCCCCTACTCCCGGGTTTGATTTTGTTGCCTACAACGATTTCGAGGCTTTAGAGGAAAAAGTTGATGCTCAAACAGCCGCAATACTGTTAGAACCAATTCAGGGTGAAGGCGGCGTTAACGTCCCTGATGATAGTTATCTTCAGAAAGTACGGGAGCTCTGCGACAGAGAAAATATATTACTGATACTTGATGAGGTTCAGACTGGATGTGGACGTACAGGAAAAATGTTTGCCTTTGAACACTATGGGATTAAGCCAGATATTATGACCCTTGCCAAGGGACTTGGCGGCGGCGTCCCAATCGGTGCAGTGCTCGCGAACGAAAAGGCCGCAGTTTTCCAACCAGGGGATCATGGTTCTACATTCGGAGGAAACGTATTAGCTTGTGCTGCCTCGGCTTTCGTAGTGGATCAAATCCTAAATCAGGGCGTGCTCGAAACAGCAAATGCCCGTTCGGAATACATGGATAAGAAAATTGCCGAACTCGAAGATCGGTCAGACCTGGTAATCGGCCAGCGTGGTAAAGGTCTCCTCCGGGCAATAATTCTCAGGGATGATATAGCGGCTGACGTAGTTGGAAAGGGGATTAGCCAGGGCCTCCTGTCAAATCCCGTTCGACCAAATGCGATACGACTTATGCCGCCCCTTACTGTTACCGAAGAAGAACTGGATGATGCATTCGGTATTATCGAAACGGTGTTGCAGGAGTTCGAATAGTCAATTTAGTGGACTTCACCCAGCACCAAATTACCACCTTGGATATTAGGCACCTTATATCGCAGTAATCTGTGTTTCGGATCCTTCAACCCCGGATCCTCTGCAAGCATAGTCTCTGCATCTTCTTTTGCGGCAGATATGAGGTCGATATCCAGCAGTGCCGCGGCAAAAAGGTTTGTAGCCCCTTCACCGCTCTGCTCAGTTCCAAATAATTCACCTGGTCCTCTATATTCAAGATCCGCTTCAGCAATCTTGAATCCGTCAGTATTAGCCTCGAGCGTTAGCAATCTCTGTTCGGCTTCTGGAGTGGGTTGATCAGCAGCCAGATAGCAGTACGCTGGAGCTGTGCCCCTACCCACGCGCCCACGGAATTGATGAAGTTGTGACAATCCAAACCTGTCAGCATCTTCGATCAGCATCACAGTTGCATTCGGGACGTCTATCCCCACCTCAACAACCGACGTCGCAACCATAATCATAAATTCACCATTAGAAAATCGGCGCATCGCAGACTCTTTTTCTGATGCGGGCATTCGGCCATGCACTAATGTCATTTTGCCCGCGTACTTGCCGAATTCTTCGCTCTGCAATCTTGTAAATTCCTCTGTAGCAGAGCGGGCTTCCACTACGTCAGATCCCTCAACCAACGAGCATATTATGAACACTTGATGACCGTGTTCAACTTCCTCTCGGATCCTGCCATAGGCTTCGACACGCTCCATCCCACGAACGAACTTAGTTGTGACCGGACTTCTCCCGGCTGGCAGTTCATCCAAACGGCTAAATGCTAAATCGCCACGGGAGGCAAGTCTTAACGTACGGGGAATAGGAGTCGCCGACATAACCAGTAAATGTGGGGTAGCAGGATCCATTGAGTCATTGACGATTTCACCTTTTTTCCTCAATGCAGCTCTTTGCAGGACACCAAATCGGTGTTGCTCATCTATAACTGCTAGGCCTAGCTTCGAGTACTCAACCCCTTCCTGGATCAATGCATGAGTTCCTACGGCCAGATCAGCCGCTCCATGGCGAAGAGCATCAAGTGCTGAATTTCGTTCTTTCCCTTTTGTTGAACCGGTCAGTAAGACCATACGTACATTCCGATCGAACCCTGGCGTTTGGATCATGCCTGCCAAAGCTTCAGATTCATCATCGGACCGACTCATCAGTTTGAGAAGAGTTCTATAGTGTTGCTCAGCTAACACCTCAGTCGGTGCCATCAATACCGCCTGAAATCCATTCGCCACAGCCGAAAGCATTGCTGACAACGCCACCACCGTTTTCCCAGAACCAACATCGCCCTCCAGCAGTCTTGCCATCGGGGCTGAAGCCGAAATATCTTCCTGTATCTCTGATAAGGCCCGGCTCTGAGCGTTGGTTAATGTAAACGGTAATTCATTCATAAAGGCCTCTGCTGGTGAATGATCCACAAAGGGGTGCCCGTTCCCTTGTACCCACTGGTTCCTACGGTCGATTGCCTGCAGTTGGTTGACAAGGAGCTGATCGAAACTTATTCGACGTTGAGCAAGCATGAGCATCTCTTCTGAAGGAGGAAGATGCCAATTCAAAATAGCCTCCTGAAGCGGCATCAAATCTCGTCCTTTCCGAATTTTTTCCGGAAGAGGATCATCTATCCTGCTTAAAAATTTTTCGAGAATACGTGACAGTGCGCCTCTGACCTTTTGTTGCGAGACACCTTCGGTGAGTCCATATACTGGAGCATATCTACCAGCTATACGACCCTGAGCTTCGTCTGCATCCAATTTTTCAATTTCAGGCGCTTGAAACTCTAAGGAGCGTCCTTTGAGCTTAACTCTTCCGGCTAAGGCAACATCGGCACCATTAGGCATCCTTTGTGCGATCTGTGACTGATTTCGGAACAAATTAAACCAAATCGCTCTTACAGGCCTCCCTTCAACGTCATTCAGTACTGCTTCAGCGAAAAACAGACCTCTCTTCGTTTTTCGTACATAAGTTCGTCTCACCGTTCCTCTAAACGTCTGCGTAGAATCGGGAACCAACTCAGTAGCTTTTGTGACCACAGTAGAATAGTCATTGTGTGCCCTCGGAAAGTAATACAAGGCATCTCGTATGGTATGGATCTCTTTTGAATCTGCAAGTTTTTTGAGATCAGTTTTCGTTAGTCCTGATCCTGCTTCACTTAACGACATATCAAGTCCGAGATCGCCTGGAGGTATATTTTTTTGGGGAGATGTTCGGTGTGAATCTGATTTAGAACGGCGAGTCCCAGCAGCCCCCTTCTTGGCAGAGCTGGAACCACTGGATTTCGGGGCAACAATTGTTTTGGTGTTTAATTCGGATTCGATAGTCGCCAATGCACGTTTCAACCAAAGTTTACGGTCGTCGATGCCCCACCCTGAATATCCTGATGATGGAAGGTTTCGATAGATCTTTCGAATTATCGATTCTCGAGGTTCGCCACGTATAGCCGCACGCATTACGGCATCTATGCCACCAGCAAGATCATTGGTGGCACCAGCTTCTCCCTCTTTCTGAAGGACTGACCATAACCAGTTCAAATCCGTTGACACGGATCGCCATCCTCAGTCTTTGGCTGGTAACCAGTGCAGGCCAACTGTACCTGGACCAAGGTGAACACCCAAAACGGGTGTGACATCGTATATAGGTACATCATGCAAATGCGGCTGTAGCAACTCCTGCACTGCTTGAGCATTCTCAAGGCCTTCACCATGGACAATCGCTGCCCACTCAATTTTCTGTTGTGTAGCCATATCAACCATCGTTGCTAATGCCTTCTTAAGGGTGCGGACCCTAGTGGCGATGGTCACATATGGAGGTTCAGCACCAACTCCTAGAATTGGTTTGACTCGCATCATCGAACCTAGAAGATACTGACTTTGATTGAGACGGCCACCTTTTTTCAGGTATTCCAACGTGTCTGCAATCACCAAAGAATTTGATCTTTCGGCAACTTCTTCCGCGACCGCTTTTGCTTCTTCAAGAGTGCCACCATTCTTGGCAATTTCAGCTGCCCTGACTGCGGCGACCCCCTGTGCGAAAGATACTCGGTGCGTGTCCACTGTATCGATTCGTGCCCCTGACACCAATTCAATTGCCTGCTTCGCCGAATCCAACGTACCAGAGAGACTCCCGTGGATAGATACAAATAGAATTTCATCTGCACCATCATCAATCAACGATTGGTATGCTTCCGCAAACTCACCAGGTGACGGCTGCGAAGTTGCTGGATGAACAGAGTCAGTTGCTAGGCGTTCAAAAAACTGCCGAGTATCTATATCACGCCTATCTTTCAACATCTCGTCGCCAAAATGGATATTCAACTCTATCAGTCCGATGCCCAATTCTTCCGCCGTCGAATCTGGAATATCGCTCGCGGTATCAGTAAGTATTCGCAACGTCATAATCATTCTCCCTAACTATCATCTGTCTAGTGAAACCTAGCTATTCAAGGCTAGCCACAATTGGATAAAGTGGTTGTCCACCATCCACTATATCTAATTCAAGCTCAGAAAAGGTATATCGCAGGTCAGACTCCATGCTTTCGAGATCATCCTCCGGCATATCTTTACCAGTGTAAATTGTCAGAATTTCTCCATCCTGTGCATCCGCTAATTTAAGCGTTTGAATAAATGTTTCTATAACGGTCTGCTGTGAAGACACAAGTTTCCCATCAAGAAATCCTATGCCGTCTCCATTTCTGATTTCTATCCCATTTACGGATGTATCACGAACGGAAGTCGAGATCTCGATTGATTGCACACTACCTAACGATTCAGTCATAGTTGAAACAATTTCATCTACATCGCCCTCAGGTAAATAAGCTAGAGCCGCTGCCAGGCCCTGCACAACAGATCTGCTGGGGACTACCCGGAGAAAGTTTTCACTTTCCGCTGCAGCTTGCTCAGCCGCCAGCACTACATCTTTATCGTTAGGGAGTAATATGACATGGTCCCGGCCCACGGCTGGTGCCGACTCCAAGAGTTCACCAGCCGACGCCTTGCCAGTGTCTCCTCCGTTCAGCACGAGACCAGCCCCGAGTTCATGGAAACTTGTGACAAGTCCGTCTCCCCGGGCAACCGAGACCAGTCCAATGGCGGGTAAATCTTTCTTCTCGCTTAAATTGTTCGAGCCTGAAGCCTCCTCAGCCCAGGCATCATGCTGAATTTGCATATTATCGATTTTGATGGAAACAGTTTCTCCATGTCCAACTGCAGCAGTCAGCGCAGGTCCAGGATCTTCCATATGTACATGCACCCGTATAGCCCCCGGTTCACCAACAACTAGTATTGACTCTCCGCCAAGACTTGATAATTGTTTTTCAAAGATATTTTTCTCGATATCGGCAAGAACTACGAACTCCGTGCAATAGCCATATCCTTCATGCTCGACACCGCTCATCTCTACTTTGATGTCGTCGCCGACAACTGGTGAGTCAGGGAGGTTTTCACCAAGAAGTGAAAATTTCAATCCTTGAAGGATAACAGCAACACCCATACCGCCCGAATCAACTACACCTGCTTCGGCCAGCGTAGATAACAAATTGGGTGTTCGATCAACGGAATCGAATGCCTCGGTAACTATGGTTTCAAGAAATTCAGCCTTTCCGCTAAGTCCAATTCCTGTCGCGGCTGACTCACGCATCACTGTAAGCATCGTGCCTTCAACCGGCTCGGATATCACTCTATACGCATTATCAGATGCACTCTGCAGACCAGCTGCGAACTCTTCAATCGTCACCGATTCCCTAGCGTCCACAAGCCCAGAGGCAAGACCTGCAATCATTTGAGAAAGAATGACCCCTGAATTACCTCTGGCCCCTAATAGGGCACCGCGAGAAAGTTTTGCGAGCATATCTCCCATGTGCCCAGGAGCTGGTTCTCCTGTGGCTTCAATCGCCTGACGCAATGTGAGTAACATGTTTGTTCCTGTATCGCCGTCCGGAACCGGATACACGTTAATTGCGTTGACACCGTCGCGATTAATTTCAAGCCAAGTCTCAGCAAGTTTTAAAGCGCTGATTAGTTCGCTGGTGGTAATTGTGTTTTCACTCACTGAACAGCCCTTCCATTCGACCGTTACGGGGTAATATAGGTAGTATATAGATCCCAGAGAACATAATTCTACGAAAACTAGGACAATCTTATGGCTTCAGGAAAGTGTGACATTTGCCCAAAAAAAACCGTATTTGGTAGATCCATACGGTACAAGCACGGTGGAAACTGGGAACGCAAGGCCCAAAAAAGAAATCGCATGTTTAAACCAAATGTTCATAAGAAAAGAATATTTGTAGACGGGCGATGGCAAAGACTCAACGTGTGCACCCAATGCTTGCGTACAGAAGCGAAACACCAGCAGCAAAAAGGCGTTGATTATTCAACAGTTGCTAGCAAATAAAAAGAACTTATTCCCGATATAGTTTTACGATCTGAACTTGACCGGGGGCCGCGTCAGTACATATATCACACAACGTGCACTCATCGAGGTTCTCTGCCACCGTTGTAAGCTCATCGGCATCCCCAAGAGCGAAAATATCTACCGGACAAGACTCGACTAGAAGTTTACACAACTCTGTGTCTTCATTAAGCGACTCTTCGATATCGACTCGAATGAACACCCCATTGTTTTCTGACATAAGCCTCTGTCCACTAATTTCCAAGTAACTCTTTCAATAACGTCGGTATTTCACCTACCCGCTCAGCTACAGTTATGCCAGCTTCCCTGAGATTTTCAATCTTTGAGGCAGCTGTGTCAGCTTTTCCTTCAACTATTGTACCGGCGTGTCCAAACCGCATACCAGGCATTTCGTCAATGAACCGACCGGCCATAAATGCAACAATTGGTTTTTTTGAACCTGATTCTTCCATGTATTCAGCCAACTCGTATTCCGCTCTACCTCCAGGCTCTGAGTAGATAGCGATCGCTTCAGTTTCAGAATCAGCATCAAAAAGTGGCATTAGTTCAGCGTAGGATGAGCCAATAATTGGGTCTCCGCCAATACTTACAGCGGTGGAGATTCCGAGACCTGCTTCAGATAGAGAGTTTGCAATTTCTACTGTCATACCACCCGATCGGGACATCACTCCGATTTTTCCTGGTGCAAAGGCACGCTTACAGGATTCAGCTTGCCCGCCGAGCCCCCCTACTCTTGATTTCCCCGGTGAAATGATCCCTAAACAATTCGGCCCGATCACTCGAGTTCCATGTCGTTGTGCTACTTCCATAACCTGCGCTACCTGCTTACGAGGAATACGCTCCGTTACGATAACTACCAGAGGAACTCCAGCCTCGATTGCCTCTAATGCTGCATCCGCAGCGAATGCTGGAGGTACTGAGACGACTGCAGCATCAACACGTTCTCGATCTGTAAAGGCAAGGACTGTATCCTCTACCGGAAGACCATGGACCTGCCGACCACTTCGTCCCGGTGTCACTCCGCCAATTACCTTCGCACCGTAGTCGAGACATTCTCGAGTCATTGTCACGGCTTCACGACCCGTGATTCCCTGGATAATAAAAGTTGTATGTTCGTCAATCAGGATAGACATAATCCCCCCAATGCCCTGAGATTAATGGCTAATCTCTCTAGTTGCGAGGCCCTCGCAAATGGTTAGTTTGAATACACTTGTGCCTCAGCCGTAAGAAATGAAGAACGTAATTTGGCACCCCAGCGCCCGTCCACTTTCGTGAAGACCCACAGGGTGTCAAAGCCATTGTATTCAGTCCCGTCTTTTTTTCTGCGGGACTGATGCAACACCAGATGAACTTTATTTGCGCTACTCTGCACGGCTTCCATCGAGACTAAAAATGTATGATCCCAGCCCTCATCCACAAGTCGCTCATCGATTGCTCGCTGGCCCGCTGCATATTCCTCGGCAGTCGACCACGAATCAAATTTAGTCGCTACAAGCCTATGATGAGGGAAATGCATCTCTGCGACCATTCCTTGATCATCCCGAGCGTTAAAAGCTGCTAGCCATCTCTCAAATGTATCTTTCGCCTCTTGAATCGCTTCTTCACTCATAATGCATACACTCCTTTCTCGGAGCCCAGTATCTTTCGAAATTCGATAATTTACAGGCAACTCAGCTATATCAAAGCATATTGATTGTTTAGCTCATTTAAACTCTCAGGATTTAATTCTTTCCCGGCAAATCCTGGGAAATCCTGCGGGTATCGATATGCTCGAAATAAAAATGCCATTGATTCTCCATCGTTGGCAGAACTGTTAAAAACAGGATTCCACCACTCCCATACTGGTTCGCCGTCAGCTGTAATCTCCAGTACTCTGCCCGACGTTCCTTCAGTGATTAAACAATTACTGTTGGGTAGTCGAACGGCCCCTGAAATATGTCCACTGAAAAACTGTGCCCGTGGATTTCCCTGATAGCTCCATATCACTTCATTTGATTCGGGATTAACCTCAATCACTCTCGAATATGACATCCCTTGTTTTCTATGCATCCCATTATCAAAGATCTGGACGTTTCCGTTGCTGAGCCAGCTTGCATGGTGCTGATGGGCGGTGTCGGGTGCGCCGTATGACCATTTCATCGAACCTGAATTGTCAATAATCGCAACTCGACTATTATTTCTGCAAGAAACCAGTATCTCACCAGCTTCATTCACATCCACACTATTCATATGCGTCCATTCAGCCCTAGCTTCTAGAGGACAAATGGGATCGTTCTCAGGACTGAAAAGCTTCCACGTCTCCACTCGTCTGATTTCCTTGCCTGCCGAATCTATCTCCACGACGTCATCACCAAGCATCGGTGGAGTTGGCCCTGTCGAGTCAGAAGATCCGCCAGCAACGGAATCAGATAGCTCCTGAGATAACTCTTTCCAGACTGGGAATACTACATTCCCGTTTGCTAGGCGCTTAAAGTCATGGTGAAAAGCAACCTCTTCATGACTCCACACAATCTTTCCATCCCAGTCAACTTCGCAAAGCATCGAACAATTCCCACCGATTCTACGGAGCCGTTGTTCAAATGGTTCATTTGATTCGCCTGTCGCCGGGTCGAAATGTGGAGCTTCACTCGGAACAAGTCGTTCATCGACTCCGATCGCTAGCAAATTACCGCTATCTAATAGTTCCACTTTGCGAATGAGCAAATGCTCAAAACGCCAGTGATGAACAAACTGTCCGTTCATATCAACCAGAAAGACAGATTTCCCACTGTGCGGGCTTACTAGTGTGTACCCAACAAAACTAAGTTGAGGTCGATGAAATGTAAGACCATACTTCTGTGACACTGACCAACCCATTGACTCCTCCTTCGGGTAACGTACTGACCGGTTCGAGACTAGTGTAGACGCAACAATCGTAGAGTGATGTGAATAGCGAATCACTCTACAATTTGACTACCTAACACCTTGGGCGCTAAAAAGTTTACCCACGCTTGAAAGGGGTAGCCATGAAAGTCGACATAGAACGGACAGCATCAGCAGTCGGTGAAATCGTCACTATCACCTATGACCGTGAGGCAAAATTGAATTCGCTAACTACCGAAGCCATTCATGAATTGTCAGGTTCTTTCCGATCGATAACTGAAGATCCAAATATCAGGGCAGTCATCCTCACAGGGGCGGGAACAAAGGCTTTCGTGGGTGGGGCCGACATTACAGAATTAAGTCTCATGAATACCGATACTGCTCGGATATTCATCAGTTCCCTACATGATCTATTCGCCACTATCAGAAATTTCCCTGTCCCAGTGATTGCCTCAATTAATGGCTACGCCTTGGGGGCGGGCCTAGAGTTAGCAGCCTCCTGTGACATCCGCATAGCCTCAGAGACTGCAGTTTTTGGCATGCCGGAAGTCCGGGTTGGCGTCCCATCGGTGATTGAAGCCGCCTTGTTACCGCGCCTAATTGGTTGGGGGAAGACTAATTATTTACTCTTCACTGGTGAGAACATTAATGCCGAGACAGCTTATGACTGGGGATTCCTCGAACGTCTGACCAAAACAAATAAGTTAGCTTCCGAATCGATCGATATCGCTGAATCAATCGTAGCTTCCGGCCCGCACGCAATCCGAGCTCAAAAAGAGTTGATCCGCCAATGGGAGACACTATCCCTCGAGGACGGCATAGAGGCCGGTATTAGTGCATTTTCAAACGCCTACACGACGGGCGAACCGACAACGATGATGCAATCTTTCTTTGATCGAAAAAATAGGTGAATTGCACAATCAGGAAGAGTTTGATTCCTTTCAATCCCTCTGATTGCTAAGCTAGTACCAGTTACGCGGGGGTAGCTCAGTGGTAGAGCGTCTGCTTCCCAAGCAGGATGTCGCGGGTTCGATCCCCGTCCCCCGCTCCATCGACATCTAAGCGGTTAATCGAAATAGGCTGTACGCTGAATTTCTTCATATCAATACCCACGCAACCGGATTCCATCTTGAAAAAATCATTCGCAGCTCTTGCTGACAAAAATTACCTTCTATTGTGGGTCAGCTCTCTGAGCTCCATGACTTCATTTTTTATGTATGTCGTTATCCAATCAATCGTAGCTTTCCAGTTAACAGGTCAAAACAGTTCAGTTGGTCTCGTAATGATTGGGCAAGGCCTTGCAATGACTTTTCTAGGTCCCATTGGCGGCACGTACGCAGATCGACTCTCTAAGAAACGAATAAGTGTGATTACCCAGACAATTATGACGTATGTATTCCTGGCTAACGGGACCCTACTTCTGCTCGATCGGTTGGAATTGTGGCACCTCATAGTCAATTCTTTTGTGCTTGGCGTTGCATCATCCTTCATGATGCCGGCCAGACAAGGATGGGTGGTTGAGATCGTATCTGACGAACTCCGCGGGAATGCAATCGCATTGAGTCAGGTAGCCCTGAATGCCACACGTATCTGGGCTCCTGCGATTGGAGGGCTCATGATCTCATCGGCATTTTTTGGTGCAGCAGGCGCGTACTATGCGATGGCCGGATTCAACATACTCGGCATACTGATTATGTTCGTGCTACCAAACACGACGACCGCCGGACAAAAGCGTGATGAATCAGTCCTTGCAGGGGTGAAGTCCGGAATATCCTATCTCCGCAGCGAACCTAGATTAGGTTGGATGATGGTATTTTTCTTCCTGATGATCATGGTAGGGATGTCGTCAGTCACAGCACTTCCAGGATTACTAGAGAATGAACTCAGTGCGAGTGCTGAAGAATTCGGCGTGTTACAGGCAGTAACAGCGGTTGGGGGACTGTTTGCGAGTCTCGTAGTTGCGGGGTATGCGGCCTCGAAGAGTGCCCTCAATATCTACAGCTTTGGCGCGGGACTCATGGGGATCGCGATAGTCGCCACTGGCCTGAGTCCCTCATACGCAATGGTGATTATTCCGGTGCTTCTAACTGGGGTAGGAATGGGAATGTTTCAAACGCTCAATAGTGCGATCATTGCGATCGATTGCGACCCACGATATTTCGGTCGAGTGACGGCGCTCATCGGCATGTCTTTTGCGGCATTTATGTTGATCGGATGGCCCGTGGGATATCTCGCGGATCTTGCTGGTGAGCGAATAGCCTTCGTTGTCATGGGTGGTTTAGTCCTCGTGGGGGTCGTGGCACTAACTGCGATCATCTCGAAAACTCCTGCACCTACCCGTTTGTCAGCGCAAACTCAGACCCCGCCAGACTAGAGTCCTAGATTCGACACAGCAGATCATCTATTCTTAGCCTATGTCGCGTTTACCCATTTCCGTCCTCGACCTCGCTATGGCTACAACAGCTGATTCGACTTCGAGTGCCCTCACTAACGCTGTACGACTGGCACAGTGCGCTGATGAATTAGGCTTCCACCGTTTTTGGGTAGCCGAACACCATAATATGGATACCGTCGCAAGTACCAACCCGGCTGTTTTAATTGCCCATCTAGCGTCTCAAACACCCCGTATTCGTCTGGGATCTGGAGGAGTGATGTTACCGAATCATGCTCCTCTCGTTATTGCAGAACAATTTGCCCTCCTTGAGGCTCTGCATCCCGACAGAATTGATCTCGGTATCGGCAGAGCGCCGGGTTCAGACCAACACACTGCAGCTGCTCTTCGCAGAACTCCTGACAATCGTGATGCTGAAAACTTCCCCATGAACTTAATCGACCTGATGGGACTATTGGGAGACGAACGAGCTGAACAAGGTGCATGGACACATCTTTCGGCAACTCCGGCAGCTACTTCATATCCGGACATCTTCCTGCTTGGCTCATCAAACTTCAGTGCGGAGTTGTCAGGCATGCTTGGCCTTCCATTTGTATTCGCAAATCACTTTGATACTGGCGGCACGATGCAGGCGGTCGAAATCTATAGGCGCAGCTTCAGACCATCAGTCATATTAGACGAGCCTTACACCATGGTCACGGCTTCAGTGATAGTTTCTGAGACTAGAGAGGAAGCTGAATGGCAATCCGGGCCGGGCCGTATACGAAAATACGGAATGCGTACTGGCCGCAGAGGGCCGCTGATATCTCCTGAAGAAGCGGCAGATCACCCTGATTTACCGGCTGCGAAGGCCATGCCCAGTAATTCAATTATTGGGACAGCAGAAGACGTGTTGATTGGACTTGAGTCACTTACCAAAGCCACGGAGGCATCTGAGTTGATGATTTCCACGTCAACATTCAGCATCGAAAACAGACTGAAAACTCTCCGATTATTGACAGAGGTTTGGAACAAAGACCAAGTGACGACTGAAGACTCCGATCTAACTCCACAAGAGGCGCTGGCCTGACTTACCCAATAAATACCTGTAACATGGAAGTATCTTGAGTTAGGGAGTCTTTCATGCCAAAGCAAGTTACAAATGTTGCCGCCGACGATGCTTTGACACAAATCTACCGTCTGGCTAATGATGAAGGCGAGGAGGTCATCGCAGCGCGGCTAGCTGAAAGACTTGAACTGAAACCCGCCTCAATGGCCGGGATGTTGGCCCGACTGAAACGAGACAAACTTGTGAAAGTTGATCCGAAAAAGCGTGTCACACTTACAAGCGAAGGTTTTAGAAGAGCAGAAAACATGGTCCGCCGGCACCGGTTGGCCGAATGCCTCCTCGTGAACGTACTTGGCCTTGACTGGTGGCAGGCATATGAGGAAGCTCACCTAATGGAGCACTCGATATCTGACGTGACCGAACCACTTATTGTGGAGCGACTTGGAAATCCAACCACCTCACCATTCGGTGCGGCTATACCTGGGATTGGAAATGCCTCATCTATGTCCCAAAAGCGACTCTCCGATCAAAAGGATGGAACAGTGCATACGATTGATCGGGTGTTCGAAGAAGATGAAGAATTACTGCGATTCTTTGAGACTGAAGAATTGCAACCTGGGGCAATAGTGACGATCACTGACCGTGCACCCTACCGCGGAACTATCACAATCTCCGTTGCGAATAAAGAAATTGTTCTCGGGCTAGAGGCAGGCAATAGGATTTGGGTGCAGTAATTTCCCAGAGTTAAATCTATACCCTAACTGTCTCGGCAAATGCTCTTGGATATTCCCGAAGTCCCAGATTTAATCTTTGTCCCTCACTTACCTCGACTCGGGAAGTCACTCTCACTTTGAATAATGACTTGTCGTCCAATTGCACAGTCAGTAGACTACTGTGCCCAAAGTAGTCCCTGGAAATTACCGTCCCTGCGACGATCGAACCCACGAGAATTTCATCCGGCTCCACTGTTATCTGCTCTGGCCTAACAAAAAGTATTACGGATGATGATTGATCGATTTCTAAGCGATTATTCTCAGTAGTACACTCGGATATTGGTAAATCACCAAATATACTTGTGATTTGATCATTGCGAATCTCAGACGAAAAAGCAACTCCTTCACCAATAAACTCAGCAGCCTCCAGTGTTTCAGGGTACATATATATATGTTCTGGGCTGTCAATTTGCTTTATCTCACCGTCAATCATGAATGCTACTCGGTCGGCAACAAGGAGAGCCTCTTCCTGATCATGTGTCACCCAAATAAAAGTAGTTTCCAACGTTCTCAAAGCTGCAATTATTTCCTGTCGGATATGCATTCTCTGTGCCGCATCGATATTAGAAAATGGCTCATCTAGTAGGAGGATTCTTGGTCGCGCTGCCAAGGCTCTGGCGATTGCCACTCGCTGTTGTTCCCCTCCTGACAAATTTTCCACTGATCTCTCAGAAATAGATCGGATTCCAAGAAGATCTAATAGCTCAAGCCATGATTCGTCCGAATCTCTCACTCCGTATCGAACATTATCCAAAACACTAAGATGAGGGAATAGTGCATAGTCCTGGAACACCATTCCAATACCACGTTTTTCAGGCGCAACGAGCCGGGATAATGAGTACATTTCTTCGGAAAAGATACGTAGCTGACCTGAATCTGGTTCCTCGAAGCCAGCGATTAGCCGCAAAGTCGTTGTTTTCCCGCAGCCGGAAGGACCTACAAGCGAAATAATTTCACCTTCACGAACTTCTAGCGTGACATCGACTGAAGTCACGCTGCCATCAAATGTCTTCTTCAAAGAATTCACCGATAAGGCCGCAGCTGTAGTCATTATCACTCTCAATCTTCGCCTCGATCAGGTCAATCGAAACAAATTCCGTTCTGCCAAATATAAAGCTACACCCGAAGATAGGATGAGGAGAAGGGAAGGCAACGCGGCGTCCGCGAAAAAACCTTCGTTCGCACCCATCCAGATACGAAGAGCCAGAGATTCAAATCCAATAGGACTCAAAAGTACCGTTGCTGGAAGTTCTTTTAAAGTTGTCAGGAATACCAAAGCAAATGATGCTAGTAATCCCCTCGACATCAGCGGGAGTGTTATTTGTCTAAAAACTTGCATTCTGTTTTTGCCCAGACTTGCTGCAGCCTCCTGAAGCGCTGGACGAATGTTGATGAGCACGGGCTTTTCTGCATTCAATGCTTGCGGAAGAAACAGCAGAGCATAAGCAATGATCAAAAGCGCCACAGATTGGTACAAAACATCAAACTGCAGACCAAAAGATACCAGGGCAAGCCCGACCACTATCCCGGGCAAGGCATAGCCGCTGTACGCGAGAATCTCAATAGGTCTTGTGAGAAAAACTCCTTTATTACGGACCGTGATATGCGCGATTGGCAAGGCAAGCATAGTCGTAACAATAGCCGCCACTGCTCCAACGAGAATGTTACCGAATAATGGATGAATGATACTGATAACCATAGAAGTGAAGTTGGCATCACCGATGAGCCATGAAAGTAGTGTCACTACAGGAGCCACGAGTGTAAAGGCAATAATAAGCAAAGAAAACAAGCCAGCAGGAATCTGCCAGACTCCTAGACGCACCCTATATGCCCGCCGACTAGATCGCAGGCCGCCTCTCGCTTCATTACCGCGGAATCGGAACATCCCGATTACTAGTACGACCGCGAAAGCCATGAGCAGTATCGATGTTGCTGATGCAGCAACTCTATCTAGCGCACCATCATATTCAATAAAAATCAGCATGGTAAGGGTATTAAACCTCAGTAGTGAAACAGAGCCGAAATCAGCCAAAACATATAGTGCGACCAATAATCCACTGGAGCCCAAAGCGTTACGGAGAAGCGGAAGGATAATATGCCTAAAGGTATACCAACCAGACCGGCCGAGCAGGCGGGAATTCTCCAGTAGGCCTCTATCTATCCCCAGTAAGGCCGGTCGAATTATCAGGTACACATAGGGATAAGTAAAAAGAGTTAACACAAATACCGAACCCCAAAATCCATATATCAGGGGGAACTGCCCTAAGCCAAATACACTTAATAGGTCGTTCACAAATCCTACGGGAGAAAACAACGAAATCATTACGATCGCCCCGACGTAAGTAGGAACCGCTAGCGGCAATGCAAACAACAGCCTAAAAATAGTCGGATAAGGGAAATCAGTGTACTCAGTAAGCCACGCACAAGTTAGACCGACACACGTCGCAAAAAATGTGGTAACCAGCACAAGCGCAAATGTTTCAAGAATGATCGTTACACTTCCCGAGGCAAGAACGATATCCCTCGCATGACTCCAGTCATCGCTCACCCGAATGAACAGATATAACGGTGGTATCAGACAAAACATCGCAACCAGCAGACTCATCCCGAAAACCAGGGTCACGGGCGAAAAAGAAAAACTGAGTCTCATACCAAATATTCTCTTCTCTGCCGGTGCATCCGAATGGCTGACATCACGACCTCAGTCCTCCACCACATGGGTACTAAAGGTCTCAAGAGATTCTTGCCAGAATTCCTGATTAATTTTACCGTTGTCGTCTAATGATTCCACGGCCTGCAATCCCATGTAAATGGCATGATGGAGGTTATCCGGTACAAACAATCCTTGCCTACCAAACACTAAAAGCCAATTATATTGCTCGATCCACTTAGCAAGTTTGTCCAAATCATTTTCATATCCTTTCGGCATCACTGGGTACACCTTCGGAAGTCTTACTGTTTGAATCTCATCCGGCGATAAGGCTGGGAATCCGTTACTCGCCATTTCGGTAATTATTTGTTCTGATAGGACTTGATCTGTGGCGAGCCATGTACTGTCACCTTCCCAGCATGGAATTTCAACACATAACACGGTGCTTTGATTCAGCAGGTGAGATTCAAAATAATTCTTTGGTTCGGAAATTCGAGATGCGATAGTGCTCTCACCCGGTAAGTAATGCGCATCGAATTCAGTGTATTGCTGGTCCCGCAAAACGAGATAGAGCAAAACCATGGCTCGATGCTGAAGCCGATCTGATGCGGATAGCACCTCCGCTGGGGCAGTGACTGAAAATAACACAGCCAATTGGCTTGCCGGTATTGTTGACCAGAGATTCTGTGTCTCAAAAGTGGTCCCATCTGTCACGATTCGGCACGCACCTCCGCTAATCGGCTCAATTGCACTAACTGAATGATTATAGAAAAATTCAACTCCTAGTCGATCTGCCTCTGCCGCAATTGAAGAGCATATTTGACCATATCCACCAGTTGGATAGAGAAAACGTTTCCAGCGGGAGTTTAGAAGCGGGATGAGACGTTGCAGGCGGGATCGGAGCGAGAGTGCACTAACTCTTTGTTCTGCCACCTCTGCAGATAAATCATCCGGCGACGTTCCCCAAAGTTTCCAGGAATAGGGTTGATAAAAATATTTGAATAAGGTCTCACCAAAGCTAGATCTGATTCTGTCTGAAAAAGAATCCCCTGCCCGACTTCGACCTAGACGCATTGCTTGCTCAAGGAGTAATTTAAAGAAAACTTGGAGTGGCAAAGTGCGACACATGTCCACCAAAGACAGTGGATATCCCAGCCATCTTTCGAACAGACGAATACGTCCATGACGTTTTCTGATCTGCAGTTCGAGCTCCGGTATCGTCTGGAGAAATCCCATAACTTCAGGGCGCATCGCGTAGTGAAGCCTATGACTTCCCAAATCTACAGTCTGTCCTGCTATATTTAAGCTCTGGGACATCCCTCCAGGGAGGGAACTCTTTTCGATCACAGCCACTGAGTGTCCGGCGCGCCGGGCCTGAATGGCTGCAGAGAGTCCGGCTGGGCCGGCACCTAAGATGACTACGCTGAAGGAAAGAGGGCGTGTAGTCACCGATGCACCGACCTAACCGGACTCCTGTCTCGGGGAGGAAATCTTCCTCACCACGACTATTCACTAAGGATTAGTCATAGCTCCCGATCTGTTCAGCCGAGACGTTAAAGGCGTCTAAGTTTGACATTAGAATAGCCTTAATCTCAGCTCCAGCCGCACTTGGCTGGCTCTGCGATAGATCAAAGATAGATCCTATTCGCTTCGCAGAAGCCGCATCGGCC